>JAAYGJ010000251.1 GCA_012727745.1 Clostridia bacterium
GTCTTGAGGAACCCCATTTTGTCGGTACTTACCTGGGAGCGCGCCGCTATCTAGGTTTGTAACCTTGGAAACGGCAGGGGCTGCCAGGTAGGCGAAAATGTCCGGGATAATTTAGGCAAAGGCGCGGTAAGTAGTGTCAAATTACGGTCCCGCTTGAGGGACCTTCTTTCTGACGCTAATGCTGGGGAGGCATTTTCAGCAACTTTTCCATGCTCAGGTTCGCAACAACAGCAAAAGAGAAGGGCTCCTGTTATACTGTTTAGTCGTGTTGTTCTTGCCACAAAACTTTTTTCAGGTCATCGCGGGGGTTTTTTTCTGCAAGTTTTACCCCGGAACGATAAGCGGAGCGGCAAACTGCGTGTGCTGCAACTGGAGCGGTTAGGAAAACAAAGAATATCCCTAGCAGCAAGCGGATGCTGATATATTCATCAGCAAATACAAAATAGAAAAATGTACCTGTTAACACGCAAAGAACCCCCAGGGCGGAGCTTTTAGATGCTGCATGGGAGCGGGTATAAACATCTGGAAAGCGTAGTGCGCCAATGGCACTTATTAGACTTACAATCGCTCCCGCAATAATAAAAATAGCTGCCAGTAATTCACCGATCACGGTCATACTCAACTAATATCCCTCTTTCGATAAACTTGGAAAAAGCAATTGTGCCGATAAAAGATAAAATACCAAACAACAAGATTACCTCAAAAAAAGCGTAGGTTTTTAACAAAATCGATAAAATCGCCATCATTGCGATCAGGTTAATACCAATGGTATCCATAGCAATGATACGGTCCGGGGCAGAAGGCCCTTTTACAACCCGATATAGGAAAAGAGCAACAGAAAGGGAAAAAATAAATAATGCCAGCGTAAGTATCAGGTTAAACATCCCGCGTTACCTCCATGATAGCTTTTTCAAAGGCATGTATTGCTGGAATAACTGTGGCTTTTTCATCAGGTATACCCATAGCATGGATATAAAGAACTTTGCCGTCTGGTGAAACTTCTATTACTACCGAGCCTGGTGTCAAGGTAATGAGCAAGGACAAGATTGTAATTTCCAGGTCGCCTTCTAATACGGTATTAAGGGCAAAAATACCAGTTACAAAAGTCTTACGGGGGCTAACCGCTTGCTTAAGAACAAAAATGCTGGAGGATATTAGTTCTCTAATAGCGACATACAAGAACTTTATTATAGCTAACACCTTTTGCAGATAAAAGGGAGTTGGAAAAAAACGTCTCATAATGAAAACCAGGATCAGTCCTATCAGGTAACCAATCATAAAGGTCGTACTATTCCACGCATTGCTTAGAAGCATCCATAAAAAAGCGATAAATAAATTGAGTAAAAGTTGGAGGGACAATTAAACCACCTCGCGCAGCACGGCTTCTATATAAATATTAGGGTTCATCATACTGTTTGCAGCCTGTTCAACATAAGGATAGAGAGTTTCTACACCCAGTCCTAAAATAATAATAACAGCAGTCAATAGGGCGCATGGCAGCAGCAGCCCTCTGGTAGTTCCTTTTTCCATATCCTGGCTCAGGTAGGTTTCCCCCCAGAAAGCATTGATAAAAATTTTCATTAAGGAGTATAAAATCATCAAGCTTGACAATAAGCCCACTGCAGCCAAGCAATAAAAACCGCTATTAGATCCGCCCCTTGCTAACCCTTCTTGAATTACTAGAACTTTCCCTATAAATCCACTTAAAGGTGGAATTCCAGCTAAAGCTAAAGCGTTAATGAAGAACATCCAGCCCAGTAATGGATGGTTATGTATAAGCCCGCTAATCTCTTTCAATTTACCGGTGCCGACAATTCTAATGATAGTCCCGCCCAGGAGAAATAAAAGGGCCTTCGAAACTATATCATGAATTAAATAATAAATAGAGCCTGTGACCGCTGTCGAAGTGAAAACCGCCAATCCTGAAACAACAAAGCCCACGCCGATAATTACATTGTAAACTAATATATGGCGAATATCCCTTTGCGCCACTGCGCCAATTCCTCCTAAAATCATGGTCAAGGCTGCTATCACGGCTATTAGTGTATGGGTTACTTCAGGCTGGTGGTAAAAAATCAGGGTATACGTTCTAAAAATTGCATAGATGCCTACCTTGGTTAAAAGTGCCGCAAAGATGGCGGCAATAGCCGTTGGCGGAGCACTATAAGAACCCGGGAGCCAGAAAAAAAGGAAAAGGGCTGCTTTTAAGCTGAAGACAATTAAAAAGAGAAGGGCAACATTGGTAATGAAGCCTGTTTGACCTACTTCGGCAATGCGCACAGAGAGGTGGGCCATATTCAAAGTTCCGGTAACCGCATATAAATAGGCTATAGCTACCAGAAAAAGGGTGGAAGAGGTAGTATTGACCAGAATGTATTTGATAGTCTCTCTTAATTGAATCCTGGTCCCTCCCAGGGAGAGCAACACATAAGACGAAAATAACATTACCTCAAAACAGACAAAAAGGTTAAACAGGTCACCGGTCAAAAAAGCCCCGTTGACACCGGTAATTAAAAAATGGAATAAGGGATAAAAATAATACCGCTCCCGTTGTTCGCCGATTGATTTAAAAGCGTATAATATACAGGCTATACTAACAGCACTGGTAGTTACCAGGAGAAGTGCAGTAAGCATATCAGCAACCAGCACAATGCCAAAGGGAGCCGGCCACCCTCCAATCTCCAGGATTTGAATCCCTTCGTTATATACTTGCTGAACAAGCAAAAGGGACACAACGCCGCTGAGAAAAAAGCTAAAAAAACTAAAGCCTCTTTGCAAACTGACGTTATTCCTAAAGAGCGCTAACAGTATCCCCGTCAGTACCGGTATGAGTAATGGTAAAACAACAATATTATTCATTCTTGCTACTCCTTAATTGCTCCATATTATCTGTACCTAATGTTAAATAAGCCCGGTAAGCCAGCACCAGCAAAAAGGCAGTTAAGGCAAAGTTAATCACAATTGCCGTTAGGATCAGCGCTTGTGGCAGCGGGTCCGTAAAGGCGGCAGCTTTTTTTCCTAATAAAGCAGGAGCCCCAGACTTTAGCCCACCCATAGTAATAATCAGCAGGTGGGTTCCATGTGCTATAATTGAAGTCCCTAGGATAATCCGCAGCAAGCTTTTTGCGAGTAAAAGATATACCCCAATGGCGAAAAGAACCCCGATGATTACTGACATTAGCGTTTCCATATACTGCTATCCTCACTTATGGTGTAAATAATTGATAGGGCGGTGCCAAAAACGGCTAAGGCAACTCCGGTATCAAAGATAACGGCAGTGGCAAACTCTATTTCCCCTATTATAGGAATATCAATGGAGCCAAAGGTTTGACTTAAAAAGGGTTTGCCAAATAGAAAGGAGCCCATCCCAGTTGCAACGGCAATAAAAACACCTGTAAATGCTATAGTTGTAAAATCAACGGGCAATCCTTCGCGCACTTTTTTAATATCAAAAGCCAGGAAGAGCAAGGTGATGGCACAAGCAAAGCCCAGTCCGCCAATAAATCCCCCGCCAGGATTATGGTGTCCTGCTAAAAAAAGATAGACGGAAAAGGTCAAGATAATAAAAGAAGCAACCTTTGTTACCGTTTGCAGAATTACGTCATTAGGTTTCACTCCTGGTCCCTCCTTGTCAGCAGCTTAATCAAGGTATAGACCCCCAGACCGGCAATAGAAAAAACGAGTATCTCAAACATGGTATCAAAGCCACGAAAGTCAACAAGAATGGCATTAACAATGTTCTTTGCACCTGCCAGTTCATAGGAGTTTTCAAAAAACCAGGAAATAGGTGCAAAGAGGCGATTTCCCTGGGCAGACAGGGCCATAGCTGTAACTATGACACCAACGCCGGCAGCAACGGCCAAATTGGTTGCCCGCAAACCTATGGAGCCAGCCTCTTCTTTCAGTTCCGGCAGGAAATAGAAACAGAGCAGAAACAGCACCGTGGTTACAGTTTCCACCACCAGTTGAGTTAGGGCTAAATCGGGCGCCCTGAAAACAACAAAAAACATAGCTACAAGATACCCCATTACGCCCACACCAATAATGGCTACCAGCCTGGTGCGGGCAAACAAAACCATTAGGGCACAAACAACCATCGCCAGGGCTAAAATTATTTCATAGATGCTGATGGGATTGTTGGCGGCAGGATCATAGGCAAAGGTATCCAAAAATAGCATAATACCGCCTAATACAACAACAAAGAAAGCAAAAATATAGAGCAGATAATCACGGACAAAACCGGTCATATAGGCACGGGTTAAGCGAGCCGAAAACGCTTCAGTTTTTACTAACAACTGATCATACATGTTATTCAAACTAAACTGCACCGGCAGGCGGGCATAAATACTTATCCATTTGCGCAAATAAACAAACATCAAAGTGCCAATAGCAACAATTCCTATAGTCATCAATAATTCCGGTGTCCAGCCATGCCAGGCTTCAATAGGGTCAACCACAAAACCAGTTTTTCCAAAATCAGGCAAAACAGAAGCCATGGCCGGTATAAGCAGATAGCGGGCCAAAACATTGGGGAAAAAGAAAAATAAGACAACCAGCAAAGCAAGCAGCGCAGGGGGCAATAACAATCCCCAGGATGCTTCGTTGATCTTTCGCTCCAATTTCTGGGGGTGATATTTACCGGTGAATGTTTTAAAGACAATAATCATGCAGTAGATAAAGGTGAAGACACTGGCTGTCCAGGCAATAACCGGAAACATTATGCCCCATGTTTCCATATGAAAGATATCTAAGTGGGAGGCATTGAGTACACTGGTAAAAAACATTTCTTTGCTGAGGAAACCGTTAAAAGGGGGCAGCCCGGCCATAGAGAAGCTGCCAATAACCGCCAAGGTAAATGTAACAGGCATCAAGTTCATCAACCCACCCAGCCTGCGAATATCGCGAGTGCCGGTCTGGTGGTCGATTATCCCCACTACCATAAACAGACAGCCTTTAAAAGTGGAATGGTTAAGCAGGTGGAATATAGCTGCCAGGATTGCGCTAGTATATAAAGCAGAGCTTTCGCCAGGTCCATAATACATGGCCACCGAACCCAGCCCCAACAGGCAGGTAATCATGCCAAGTTGGCTGACGGTGGAATAAGCTAGCACTGCTTTTAAATCCCTTTGTCTGATGGCTGAAAATGCGCCCCAGAATAAAGTAAAGAGCCCAATTCCGGACACAGCCCAAAACCAGGCCATATTTCCCCCGAAAATGGGGGTAAAACGGGCAATAAGATAAATACCTGCTTTGACCATGGTGGCAGAATGGAGATAGGCGCTGATCGGTGTTGGCGCTTCCATGGCATCTGGCAGCCAAATATGGAAGGGAAATTGGGCTGATTTAGTAAAAGCCCCCAGTAGTATTAATAGCATGGCCGGGAGAAATACGGGGTGTTCTTTTATTTTGCCGGCCTGCAAAATCATTTCGCCAATGCTGAATGTGCCCGTCACATTGGCAAGAAGGAGAAAGCCTCCTAACATGAGGAAGCCGCCAAACATCGTGATCAATAATGCTTTTTGGGCACCATAGCGGGAGCTTTTTCTTTGATACCAGTAAGCGATTAATAAAAAAGAAGAGATGCTTGTCAATTCCCAGAACAAATATAACACGATTATGTTATCGGAAAAGACTACAGCCAGCATTGCGCCCATAAATAATAACAAGTATACATAAAAATTTTGCAATGCTTCCCGGTCTTTAGATAAATAATAAATGGAGTACAGAACAACCAGGGCACCTATACCCGAGATGATTAACCCAAATATTAAGGCCAGCCCGTCTATATTGATTGTATAATTAATTCCCAGGGAAGGAATCCATGGTACTGAATGAATGATTGGCTTTCCCCTTGCTACAAGGGAAATATGTTTAATCAGGTAGACAAACAATAAAATTGGTAGCGGCAGGACAAACCAGCCAGTATGAATACGCCGGATATATTTATAAAAAAATGGGACAACAAGTGTATAGACAAAAGGCATTAAAGTCGTTAGATGAAGCTCGGACAAAATATACCTCCTTGCTATTGGCATCTGAGATAGTTGTATTTTGCGGGAATTACAAGATACAGTGCCGGAATAATCAGGACAGACTTAAGGGCGGAGCTTTCCCTGGCGAGGGGGTAAACTACCGCAGCGCATAGCTACGCCGTAAAGGGCGTAACGGAAAATGCAGCCCCTGGATAAGAAAGCAAATCCGCTGTAGTCCTCTGGACGTAAAAGAACTACAGCCTGCTTACAAGATGACAATATCACGGCCCGGCAACAGTCGGTAACAAACTTTAATTGAAATAATTCTTCAAGTATTATATCATAGCTAATATATACCCTGCCTGCTGGAGCGGAGGTAAATAGCAATGAAAAATATTAAAACATGTATGGAAGAAAGCATTCTTGTCTGTGTATATTATGGCCCTAACGGGGAACGGCTGATCCGTAGAGGATGTACACTGGCAAAGATGTTGGACTGTCCCCTTTATATTCTAACCGTTGATCCGTTGCCTTTTGAAGAATTTGATGCCGAGAAAACCGATTATATTCTTAGATGGAAAAAACTTGCAGAAGAGTATAATGCCGAAGAATATATTATAAAAGATAATGAAAAACGTCCCGTTACAAAGGTAATTGCCGAGGTAGCCCGCCAAAAGAATATAACTCAAATAGTGCTCGGTCAAACGGCTAAAAGCCGCTGGCAGGAAATTACTAAAGGTTCCATTATAAATGTTTTATTGCGAGAACTTCCTTTTGTTGACCTGCACATCGTTTCGGTGGCGCGCCATTTAGAAAACATCAAAGGTTATTATCAAAAAGGGGTACGGGCCTACTTGGTCCGCGACGGCGAAGCTTATCGTTTAAGCTTCAATCATACCAAAGACGTTGTCTATGAAGGCATTTTCTTTAAAGAAATAGGTACAGATTTTAACAATGGTGTTTTCAGGTTCATGCATAATCAAGAAACGATACAAGTTTCCGTTACCGACGATCGAGTGACAGATTTAACAAAGATTGACATTACCGGGCCCGGATCTAAATCTGAGATATGGGATAAAGAATAAAGAATATACTATAGCTTTTTAAGCGTAACGAGAAACAAGGTTATGGCGGTGCTAATTTTGAAAGCGGCTGGAGGCCAGAAAATGTTCAAAAGAGTCCTTATAGCCAACCGTGGTGAAATCGCAATACGGATTATCCGCGCCTGCCAGGAACTGGGCATTGAGACAGTAGCTGTGTACTCAGAGGCGGACCGGGAGGCTTTGCATACCAGAATGGCTGATAAAGCAGTATGTATCGGGCCAGCAGCAGCCCACGCCAGTTATTTGCATATACCCAGCCTGCTGGCTGCGGCCCGGATGAGCGGTGCCGATGCTATTCACCCGGGTTATGGTTTCCTAGCAGAAAATGCTTATTTTGCTGAGATGTGTGCTCTCAATGGAATTACCTTTATTGGCCCAGCGCCTGAAGCGATGCGGCTGCTGGGCGCCAAAGCTACCGCCCGGGAAACGATGCTTGCCGCCGGGGTGCCAGTAGTTCCCGGCTCTCCTGGTGTAGTAAAGGACCTTGATGCTGCTCTGGCTATCGCCAGGGAGATAGGCTACCCGGTGTTAATTAAAGCTACCGCCGGCGGAGGTGGCAGGGGTATGCGGGTGGCCGAGAGCCACCGGGACTTGCGCCAGGCTTTTCTGGCAGCCCAGCGGGAGGCAGCTGCAGCTTTTGGCGACTCGTTGGTATATCTGGAAAAATATATCGAAGCCCCCCGCCATATTGAATTTCAAATCTTTGGTGATGGCTACGGTAACATTATTCACCTGGGTGAGCGTGATTGTTCTTTGCAGCGGCGCAACCAGAAAATTTTGGAGGAAGCGCCTTCGGTAGCTCTTACGCCCCGGCTGCGCGCCGAAATGGGCCAGGTAGCTCTCAAAGTTGCCAGGCATGCTAACTACTACAGCGCCGGTACGGTAGAATTTTTACTTGACAGTGACGGTCATTACTATTTCATGGAAATGAATACTCGCATCCAGGTGGAACATCCGGTTACGGAAGCAGTTACCGGCATCGACCTGGTTCAGGAGCAAATTAAAGTTGCTGCCGGAGAACCTTTGAGCTTCAGCCAGGAGGATGTACAGCTGCGGGGCCATGCCATCGAATGCCGGATTAATGCTGAGGACCCGGCTAATAATTTTCAACCGGCCCCGGGCCGAATCGAGCATTATCACGCGCCGGGCGGTTTTGGAGTGCGGGTGGAAAGCGCTGTTTACAGTGGCTATGTAATTCCTGCTGAATACGATTCCTTGCTTGCCAAAGTAATTATTTGGGCACCCAGCCGGGCAGAAGCCATTAACCGTATGGCCAGGGCTTTAGCAGAAATGAAGATTGAGGGTGTTCCTACCACCATTCCTTTTCACCGGCAGATTATGGGCAATGCTTATTACCAGCGCGGTGAAATATATACTAATTTTATTCAGCAGCGCCTCCTGGCAGGCTAAAGTTAACAGGCTGCCGCAAGGCTGGCAGTTGTTATTAGCGAGAACTTTTGGTATAATGATAGAAAAACAAGGGGGCGATTTGGTGGAAAACGCTTTAGAACAGGTAAAAAATGAACTGGGGACAATTAAAATTGCCAATGAAGTAGTAGCAATTATCGCCGGCCTGGCCGCCACAGAGATAGAGGGAGTAGCAGGTATGAGCGGCGGCATTGCCGGAGGGATCGCGGAACTGTTGGGCCGGAAAAACCTCACCAAAGGTGTGAAGGTCGAGGTAGGTGATAAAGAAGCAGCTATCGATCTGTTTATTGTGGTAAATTACGGCGTTCGCGTGCCCGAGGTGGCTATTAAAATACAGGAAAGTGTTAAAAAGGCCGTTGAAGGTATGACTGGCCTGCAGGTAATCGAAGTCAATGTACATATCCAGGGGGTAGCTTTCCCGCAGGAAGAAAAAGAAGAGGAAGCCGGCCGGGTACGATAGGGGGATAAAGAGTGTCAATTTTAGACCGGGCGACAGCCACCCTTTTTGCTGTGCTGGTGCTTATTCTGGGGGCAGTTGTTCTGGCACTTACTGCTGGCTGGCTGAACCCTGTGGCTATGTTTAATCTGAGCGTATTACCATTGGAGCACCGTCTAACTATCGGCCTCACAACCATAATCCTGTTTTTACTGGCCGTACGGTTGCTCCTGGTTAGTTTGCGGTTGCTAAAGACAGAGGAAAGGCAGGCGTTGATAAGCAATGCTGACCTAGGTGCCGTTAGCATTGCTATGCCTGCCCTGCAAAGTTTAATTGTACGGGCAGCCCGTCAGGTTGGTGGCGTATGGGAGGTGCAGCCGCGTTTCAAAGTACTTACAGGAGGACTAATTGTCAGGTTAGATATAACCGTTAGCCCCGACCGTAATATACCAGAATTAACTCGAAAGCTGCAGGACAAAGTTCACGAATATATTGCAGCTACGGCTGGCCTGGAGGTACCCGAGGTCCAGGTTCGGGTTAAGGGAATACACCAGGAAGGCCTGCGCCGGGTGGAATAGGGGAGAATTGATATGGATAGTATCCTGGATTGGTTGGCTTATCTCTCGCGGGAACACCGGGGCAAACTTATTGGGGTCAGCCTGGGGTTTATTTTTGGCCTTATAACAGTAATTTTCGGTATTGGCAAAGCCATTTTTATTGCTCTGTGTCTTTTTGTCGGTTATTATATCGGTTGTCGGGTTGATCATGGCCAGAGTTTACAGGACCTCTGGCAACGTATTACCCGCCGCCACTGGTGAGGGTCAAACTTGCGAGAGTTTGGAACTTGCGGTTTAACTAGCATTTTGCTTCTCAGTTTTCACATCCCACATCCCACACTCATATGACGGAGGTATTTATTTGAGCAGGCGGGCAGCCAGGACAAAAGCATTACAAGTTTTATTTGCCATTGATCTGGGCCGGATGGATCCCCATCAGGCCCTTATAGATATCGGTACTGGTGACTTGCCTGACCAGGAAAGGGATTTTATGCGGCAACTGGTATTGGGCACTGTAGCAGCTCTCGCCGAGCTAGATGCGATTATTAGTAAATATGCGGTGGGCTGGCGGCTGGAAAGGTTGGCTGCTGTAGATCGTAATATTTTGCGTCTAGCTCTCTACGAAATGCTTTATTGCCCTGATATACCCAGCAATATTACCATTAACGAAGCTATCGAGCTGGCAAAAAATTTCAATAACGAAGAGGCGGGTAAATTCATTAACGGGTTACTCGACAATGTCCGCAGGGATAGAGAAAATAGGCAAAGGAGAGATTAGTACTGCCGCTTAGCACACTGTCCGGTATTAAAGGTAAAGGTAAGGAGGATTACGCTGGGATGGCGTTTTTGGGGCTGGATACCAGCTGTTATACAAGCTCAGTAGCGATAGTAAGTAAAGAAGGCCATTTGTTGGCCAACCACCGCCGCCTGTTGCCGGTAGCACCGGGAGAAAGGGGACTGCAGCAGGGAACGGCGGTTTTTCATCACCTGCAATTATTGCCTGAGTTACTGGTAACTGCTTTTGATGAGGTTCCTGCTGCTCGTATCAAAGGAGTGGCGGCAGCTACCAGGCCACGCCCGGTGGAGGGTTCGTATATGCCCGTTTTTACCGTTGCTGCCGGGCAGGGTCGTATCCTGGCAGCAGCGCTGCGGGTATCTTTTCACGCTACTTCTCACCAGGAGGGTCATATCCAAGCTGGCTTGTGGTCCGCTTGCTGGCAGCCGGAGGGCCCTTTTCTGGCAGTTCATCTCTCGGGAGGGACTTCCGAACTACTTCATGTTACCCAAAAAACAGGTGTTTTTGAGATCCGTAAAATGGGGGGTAGCCTTGACCTCCATGCCGGGCAACTGGTAGACCGGATTGGGGTTAAGCTGGGGTTCAGATTTCCCGCTGGAGCGCAATTGGAACAACTGGCACAGCAGGCTGGCGATGAAAAAGTCAGCCTTACTTCGGCGGTTCGGGGCTACGATTTTAGCTTTTCCGGGCCGGCCAGCCAGGCTGAAAGGCTGCTGGCAGCAGGTGCACCCGCTGCTGCTGTCGCCCGGGCAGTAGAACAATGCCTGGCCAATACTCTAGAAAGAGTACTGCGGCGCGCTATCGAGGAGACCGGAATTAAAGAAGTACTGGTGGTGGGCGGTGTAGCTGCTAACCGTTACTTACGCCAGCGTCTCAGTCACCGTTTGGAGCACCGGGCAGTTGGCGCTAGTTTACATTTCGCTGCCCCTGAGCATAGCTCCGACAATGCTATCGGTGTAGCCTTGCTGGCCCGGGAGGCAGCCATGACAGGGCAGGGAGACAATTAGTTGTGCCGGGCGTTTTGCGGCAATTCTGCCCTCGGTAGGAGTAGGCTGTTTTTTTTGTATTATACTGCTTTGGTGTTTTTAACCAGTTTAACGGAGCTCTGGCGCAGGTCAGGTAAGAGTAAAGCTAGGATAGCAGCAAGGAGCGGTATTACAGCGAGAGCCTGGAAAACTAAGGTGAAACCCCAGGTGTCGGCTATTGTGCCCAGCAGGGGGGCGCCCATACCGCCGACCCCCATGGCAAAGCCCATCATCAGCCCGGAGGCCATGCCTACATGGCGGGGTATCAGCGCTTGAGCCATAACTACAGCCGGTGCATAGCTGGAAACCAGGGACAAACCGGTGAAAATCAATAACAAGGCAGTTAGGAGACCGCCTGTATAGGGGAACAGGTAGATTAAAGGGATTAGAGGAAGCAGCGATAAGATGATGAGTTTTTTGGCCCCCCAGTAATCTGCTATTCTGCCGCCTATCATGGTGCCTATGGCTCCCGAAATAAGAAAGATAGTAAGCATGGTACTGGCGAAGGCTTCGCTGTAATTGAGATAATTTATATAGTAAAGAGGAATAAAGGTAGACAAGCCGATTTGCAGCAAGGCACGTAATATTACAATTAAAATTAGAATAGCCAGAGCTATTACGGGGTTATAATTTATTTTTTCTGTCTGTGAAGCAGCAACCTTTGCCTGGCCGCCGGTTTTGGCGCTGTCGGCAATAATTGGCAGGGCATGATAAAGTAACAGGGAGGTAATTAATGTAGGTATCAGAAACAGCCATGTAGCTTTTAAGCCACCAATAAGCAGAATAAGAGAAGCGAACATTGGGCCCATACCATAGCCCAGATTGCCGCCGACAGAAAAGACAGACATTGAAGTAGCGTTCAGGGGACCGGCAACGTAATGAGCTGCTTTGGAGCCTTCTGGGTGAAAGGCAGCAGCTCCCAAGCCGCTGATAAAAACAACGGCTACCAGCAGATAATAGTTTGGCACGTAGCCGATAGCGGCCATCGCCAGCCCGGCCAGCAGGCAGCCACCTGGTAAGAGCCAGCGCAACTGGTGCTGATCAGATAAGTAGCCAAACAGGGGCTGGATGACTGAGGAACTGAGATTGGCCAGGGTGATTACCATTCCTGCTGCTGCATAAGTGAGACCTAACTGTTCTTTGAAAACAGCCAGGAAAATAGGTAGAGCGCCTCCATAAATGTCAGTAACAAGGTGCCCTAGACTTAAGGTATATAAGATTCGCTTTCGCATAGCAATGCCTCCAATCATATTTCATATCTTAGTCCTTACAATGAAGACGGTCAAGAGTTAAATATTTTGTTCTGATTTACAATCCGTGTGAACAAATTAACAAAGTTCGATTTAAACGGCAGGAATATCGACATTTATGCAGAAGTAATATTTATTTTTAGCCGAACTGCTAAACCGACGGTATTAGCGGAGGCGTTAATATGACATCATTTGACAAAAACCTAGCAAGTGAGGAGGAGTGAGAGTGTATCGCTTTGTCCGCAAAGAGATTTTGTCACCTATAATCAAACTGCTGGAGATCGAGGCTCCGGAAATAGCTGCTAAGGCCCGGGCCGGGCAGTTCATTATTTTACGAATTGATGAACAAGGGGAGCGGATCCCGCTAACCATTGCCGACTTTGATCGCTCTCAGGGTACGATAACCATCATTTTTCAAGAGGTGGGATATAGCACCCGCCTGCTGGGCACATTGGAGGCCGGCGCCAGTTTGGCTGACTTTGTGGGTCCCCTGGGGCAGGCAACGGAGATTAAAAACTACGGACGGGTTGTCTGCGTAGGCGGTGGTGTCGGGGTGGCTCCCGTTTATCCTATTGCCAGGGCTTTAAAAGAAGCCGGCAACGAAGTGATTTCCATTATCGGTTCCCGGACCAAGGAACTGCTAATATTAGAGGACGAAATGCGTGCTGCGTCCAGCGAATTGCTGGTAGCTACTGACGACGGCAGCTACGGGCATCACGGTTTTGTGACTGACCTGTTAAAGCAGGTGCTGGAGGAAAAGGACAATATAGCCAGGGTCTGGGGAATAGGCCCAGTGGTAATGATGCGGGCTGTAGCAGAAACAACCAGGCCCTATGATATTCCAACCATTGTCAGTATGAACCCGATTATGGTTGACGGCACCGGGATGTGCGGTGCCTGCCGGGTAAGCGTGGGCGGCGAGACTAAGTTCGCCTGTGTGGATGGACCCGAATTTGACGGCCATAAAATTGACTGGGAGCTGGCCCTGCGGCGCATGACGATGTACAAAGAAGAAGAAGAACAAGCAATAGCGGCTCACAAAGGGGGTTGTTGTGGATGCCAATAATACCGAAAAAGAATCCTATGCCCTCTCAGGATGCAAAAGAACGGGTGCATAATTTCAATGAGGTTGCCCTGGGCTATACTGAA
>JAAYGJ010000252.1 GCA_012727745.1 Clostridia bacterium
AAACTGCCCAATGCAGATATTACTATTATTAACATCATGAATAAAACCGGAGAACAAAATATGGGTAAACCCCAGGGTATTTATATTACCATTGATGCCCCCAGTTTGCGCAGTGAAAATCCTCCTGTGCACGAAGAAATAGCTACAATTGTAGCGCAAAAGCTGGATCAACTGTTAAATGCATTACATATCGGCCCTACCGACCCGATTTTGGTAGTAGGACTGGGTAACTGGGAAGCTACTCCTGATTCTCTGGGCCCTAAAGTTATCAACCAGTTTACAGTAACCAGGCATCTATTAAAATATGTACCGCAAAATTTGCCCGCCGGGACCAGGCCGGTAAGCGCTCTCGCCCCCGGAGTACTGGGAACTACCGGCATTGAAACAGCAGAAATAATTCGCGGGGTAATAGATAAAACCCGACCGCGGGCTATCATTGCCATTGACGCTCTGGCAGCTGGTGATTTGGAACGGGTTGGCAGCAGCATCCAGATTACCAGTACCGGGATCAGTCCCGGCTCAGGAGTTGGCAACCAGCGGATTGGTATTAATCAAGAAACTATGGGTATTCCGGTAATTGCTATCGGTATTCCTACTGTTGTACATGCAGGTATAATAATTTACGAGACCATTAACAACTTGCAACAAGCTTTTCCAAATCTTAACCTGCAAATGAATAAAGACCTAGCCCAGCATCTGTCAAAAAATGTACTCTCCCCTTTTGGAGGTAATCTTACAGTAACACCAAAAGAAATTGATGATTTAGTGCATAATCTAGCATGGGTAATAGGCAATGCTTTAAATAAATCTTTACACAGTACTCTGATAAAAGCTAATGCTGCTATCCCCCTACATTAATAAAAGGATGACGGGAAACACAGCCCGTCATCCTGTATCTCAATATTACACCCGATTTACTACTGCAAGCCTGTTGGCTGGGCAGTATACTGCTGGGCATTAATATTTAATTTTTGCCCCCCAGCATTAAAAGCCGGGGTAGGTCCGCTGATTTGCCCGGTTACATTCTGAGCGGCACCCAGTTCAACATCAGCACCACCAAGGCCGCCAGCTGCCTGACCACTTAAGGACTGCTCATAAGCAGCAATCATCTTTTTAACCATCAGGCCTCCCACAGAACCGTTAACTTTGGAAGGCAGGTCACCGAGATAACCGCTGTAGTTGGTAATTCCCAGCTCACTGGCTACTTCCTGTTTGAACTTCTCCATCTGACTGCGAGCCTGGGGAATTAATAGACGGTTGGTTCTTCCTCCTTGCGGCATTTAGTTTCACCTCCTTTATGCTTGTCTAAGTGTAGTATGTTCAGGGGGCTTCGTTTTATGCTTAGAATTATTTACTAGCGTAATTTTATATTTATACTATAAAAAAGTAAAAAAACACCGTTCGAGGTGTTTTTTATATTTTTGTTTGATTTTAATGCGGCTCAATGGCAATGTTAAAATGTTAATTAATAATGGTTTGCTAAAATTTTATAAATTTATTTTAGCCAGCTTTTCCCGACCCAGCTGGCAGAGTTGCTGGTATTCCGGCAACCGCCAGGCACCCTGCTCACATATTTGCCGGGCATCACACCGAGCTTGTTCCAGAATACGTATATCTTCAGGTAACTCTGCCAGCTGGAATTCCGGCACTCCATGCTGACGGGTACCAAAAAACTCACCAGGTCCCCGGATGCGCAAGTCTGCCTCAGCTATGCTAAAACCATCCTGGTTGGTAGCCATGATTTCCAATCTTTTGCTATTTTTGTTCTCGCCGCTCATTAAAATACAATATGCCGGCTTATTGCCCCGGCCAACGCGGCCCCGCAACTGGTGCAACTGAGCCAGGCCCATTCGTTCTGCCCCTTCGATTAAAATTACTGTAGCGTTGGCAATATCGATACCAACTTCGACTACAGTCGTGGCCACCAGAATCGCATATTCACCCTGGCGGAATGCAGTCATAACAGCTTCTTTTTCTGCTGGCCGCAAACGCCCATGGACCAGACCTATTCGAAATTCAGGAAAAATTTGCTCCTGAAGCCTGGCAGCCATATTTACTGCTGCTTCTGCTGCCAAATTTTCGTTTTCTTCTATTAACGGGCAGATAACATAGGCCTGGTTGCCAGCTTCTATTTCCCGCCTGATTAAATCATAAGCCCGCTGTCGCTGCCGTTCAGTCAAGATCCAGGTGCTGACCGGCTGGCGTCCAGGCGGCAGTTCATCCAGAACAGACAGATCAAGATCACCATATAGGGTCAATGCCAGGCTACGGGGAATAGGGGTAGCAGTCATTACCAGCATGTCTGGAGCCTGGCCTTTGGCCTGCAAAGCAGCCCGCTGGTTAACACCAAATCGGTGCTGTTCATCTATCACTACCAGCCCCAGGGCTTTAAAATTCACCTTTTCCTGTATCAGAGCATGGGTACCTACCACCAGCGGCAACTGGCCGCTGGCCAGACCGGCGAGGATAGTGTTACGGCTGCTGCGGGGCGTGCTCCCGGTTAGAACC
>JAAYGJ010000253.1 GCA_012727745.1 Clostridia bacterium
AATCGCATACTGGGGATTAAATGGCTGGGTAATTTACTTTACCCCGAAATATATGGTTATGACATGACTAAAGAAACCCGGGAATTTTATAAACTTTTCTACCATTATGATCTCTCAGATGAAGAGTTGACTTCCCTGCTGAAGGATGCGGGCGGCAAGTAATGATAGGCAGAAATTCCTCGGTCGGGAGATTAATCATAGTATAATAAGAGCGAGTTAGGGGAGATAGACGTGGAAACTAATGCGGTTGAGTTTGACCGGATAGCCAGGGAGATTTTTGCCCCGGTATATCCCGTACTAGCCGAACAGCTTGTTAGCCGAACCGGAATAAACAGGGGCTGTTGCTTGGATATAGGTTGCGGAGGCGGGTACCTGGGACTGGCTCTGGCGCGAATTACAGAATTGGAAATGATCCTGTTTGATCAATCTTTGGATATGCTAAAAATTGCTCAGAGCTATATTGATCAGAGTGGCTTAGCGGCCCGGGTTAAAGTATTGCAAGGGGATGTCCATGACATTCCCTTGGCCGATGAAAGCGTCAACCTGGCCGTAAGCCGGGGATCTATGTTTTTTTGGAATGATCGGGTTAAAGCATTTCGAGAGATTTATCGGGTACTGGCTCTAGGCGGAGCAGCGATGATTGGCGGCGGTTTTGGTAATGTTAGTTTATTGCGGGAAATAGAGGCGAAAATGCTGAAAAAGGATCCGCAGTGGAAGGAAAAAAGGCAGCAGCGCATCGGCAAATCGAAGGTTCAGGAATACCATCAGGAACTGGAACGGGCTGGTATTTCTTCTTTTGAAATACTACAGGATGAGGCTGGTCTGCGGATAGTCATAAGGAGGACTGCTTAAATGAAGTGTACGGTTTGCGAACGTTCTTGCTTAATTCCCGAAGGCCGGAGCGGTGCCTGTGGACTCTATCTCAATAAGGGAAACGAAATCAGGGAACGCTACCCGGACCGCTATTTGATTACTACCCCCATTTCTATTGAAACTATGCCCATGCTGCATTATTACCCGGGAAGCAAGTTTTTGCAGGTGAGTACTGCCGGCTGTAATTTTAGCTGTTCCGGGTGTATTTCGGCGGTGATAGTGAAGGAGATGAAAGCAGATAGTCGGGCACTGCGCCACCTGGAGCCCGATCAGGTAGTGGCTATGGCCCGTAAACAGGAATGCCTGGGGATTACCTTTTTGATTAATGATCCCCTGGCTTCCTTTTTTACCTTTAGACGCCTGGCTCGGGCGGCTAAAGAGGCCGGGCTGCTGGTCGGGTGCTCTTCCAATGCGTATTTTAGCGAGCAGTCTTTGGCCAGTATTATTCCTTATCTGGATTTCATCAATGTCGGCTTCAAGGGTCTCAGTGATCAGATTTATCGCCGTTGTGGGGGGAGTGGCGTGGCCCCGGTTTTACGTAATTTGAAAACTCTTTACGATAGCGGAGTGCATGTGGAGGTATCCAGCATCCTGGAACAAGACAATAAGGAGGAAGTGCTGCAGTTAGCCCGCATAATTTCTAGTATTTCGCCAAATATTCCCCTGCAGTTGATGCGGTTTATTCCCTTTGAGGATGCTGATCCTGCCCGGGAGATTTCCATTCAGGAAGCAGAAGACTTTTTACCGGAATTAAAGCAGCATCTCCCCTATGTTTACCTTTTTAACTCGCCTGGTACTAGCTATTTGAATACTCTCTGTCCCCAGTGTGGGTCAACTCTATATCGCCGTGATTTCTATGGACCGATGGGGGCTAAACTGAAAAATTTGCGAGAAATTCACGATGCCGCGGGGATCTGCCTTCATTGTGGACAAGCTTCGCCCATAAGCTACGGTACTCCGACTGATCCCTACCAGGAAGGCGGTTTTCAGGGGGGCTACCCTTTCACCCGTGCCCTGGAGATGATTGAAGCCATTCTTATTGCCCTAGGGGTTAAAGAGAAAGAAGAGGTAGTAAGGGTTTGGGAAGAGGTGCTCGGGGAACAGCAACTGTCGGAGTTGCATCATCAGATACAAAATCCACTATCCTATCCGGCCTTTATACGTCGTTACGGGCAGCTAGCCGGGCGTAATTCTCAGGCCGAAGCCCTAGCTGGCTATATTGAAGAAAAGCTAGCCATTATCAAAGCGGGGCACCCTCAAATAAGACGCAGGCCACGTGTTTATTATTGTATGGGTAAACCGTTGTTTTGTATCAAGGGAGAACGTTTTGAAAATCAGATGGTAGAATTAGCTGGAGGGTACAGTGTTAATAAGGAATTAAATATTGATGGGCGACCAGGGGAAACTATCACCCTCGCTGAGCTTAGGGCAATTAACCCGGAGGTGGTCTTTATTTCTGCCTTTATCTCTACCCCGGTGGCGAGTTTCTACCGGTCCTGTACAGAGCAGGCCATCGATATACCGGCAGTTCTGGATAGACGAGTTTATCTCCATCCTTCTCCCGGGTGGGATTTTGGCAATCCGCGCTGGATATTAGGCCTTATGAATATAGCTAACCTTCTGCACCCTGAGATTTATCATTTTGATATCCAGGCAGAAAGCCAGCAGTTCTACCGCGACTTTTACCAGACTGAGTATAATCCCTCTGCCGTTAATCGCTCTTTTAGCAAACCGACGAGGCATTGGAGCTGGAAGTAATTATTAGGTTATTTAGTCAGCTGTTAAGTTTATCTAAATCAAAAAACTCTCACTTCTATAAGTGGAGGTTATCTTGCATAATCAGAAAGTATAAGTGAACTTTCTGATTATAAGTAAGGGCAACTAGGGCTTCTGCCTGTGCCAAAGGTTTAGGGCAGGCCAAGTTTTCTTTATTTAAACTTCAGGTGGAGTAGAGTCTCCATCTGAGACCTTGATGTTCAGCGAAGCTGAACGAGTTCACTGCCGCAAGAGCCTAAAGTGCTCATCATCCCAGTTTTGAAAGGGCGTGCCTCTGGAATGAGTGGAGAATCAATTACCCTTAGCCCGGTGGGAATTATCAAATCATCAATAACCGATAGTCTCTATTTACTTATTTTCTATCCGGTGTTCAAAAATTTCTGCTTAATACCGCTTTCAAAATAGTGCCTGTTTTCCTGTTTTATGGAGTAGAGAAGAGGATGCTACTAATGAATTTTGACCAATTGCTGCCCATATTAACCCAAAAACTTCCTCCGCGACGTTTACGCCATTCTCTAGGTGTTGCCGAGACTGCTGTCGGCTTAGCCAAGCAGTATGGAGGCAGAGTTGAGACTGCTAGAATGGCTGGCTTGCTGCACGATTATGCCCGAGACCTGCCCTCCGATACTCTGTTAGAGGTAGCCGAACAAGCTGGTTTAATTACTTGTTCGGTCGAAAGACTGATGCCGGATTTGTTGCACGGGCCAGTGGCGGCTTGGCTTATACCTCGGGAACTGGGAATTAAGGATTCAGAAGTATTAAGGGCGATCGCTTTGCACACCTTGGGAGCCGAGGAGATGGCTTTGCTGGACAAAATTATCTACATTGCCGATGCTATTGAGCCGGGCCGGAAATATCCGGGAGTGGAATACCTGCGGCAGTTAGTCAAGGTTGACCTTGATCAGGCTTTGCTCGCTGGTTATAATCAAACAATTAAATACTGTCTTGACCGAAATTACCTGTTACATCCGCGAACGATCTTGGCTCGAAATAAACTCATCCAGACTGTTTTATTTTAGAAAAGTTCAGGCCATAGGGTAGAAGTTGGAGGAAAAAAGAAACAAGAGACTCGCCCTATTATATGGTTAAAGCCTCGATTTCATGGTAAATATAGATAATAGAAAGTTTTTAAAGGGGAGCCATTACCGAAACGTGCCGTAAAGCCCCTTTAGGTATAGGGATATAAGACACTGCGGCCAATAGGCTGCCACTAGCCCAATGGACCGCCGAGGCCGAAGGGTGTCAATATTCAGTGAAAATGTCACCTAAAACTAGTCTTCTTTATTCAGTAAAAATGTCACCCAGTGATATTTTTTTGAGGTAGAAGATGCATTATGGGGCATCCTCTACCAGACTAAATAATAGG
>JAAYGJ010000254.1 GCA_012727745.1 Clostridia bacterium
AATATTATTATACAATATACCTGGTCTGATAACCAGACATTACCCGGTCTTTTGTTCAATTACTAGCTCCCTTTTTTGTTATATTCATATTTTCTTCCCCATGCCTTACCTTAAAATTTAAGCATGCAGCCGGCCCGAAAAGGGGCCGGCTGCTTTAAGGAATTGTTTCCTTTGTTTAAAAATATAAATCCCGTTGACCTGCTGCAATTAATTTTAACCGCTCCTCGGTTAAAGAACGGATCTTGGGGTCGCTTATCTCCTTGAGGTGGGCTTCAATCGCTTTTTCACCTGCTTCCCGAGTTTCCGGCGAGGCATAGTCCTCCAGGTATTCTTTAAAAGTGAGGATGGCATTAGGCTGGCAAACATTTTGTATTTGCCCGCTTTTTGCCAAGGGCATAAAACGATCACCTGTACGCCCTTTGCGGTAACAGGCCGTACAGAAACTGGGAAGATAACCGGAAAGGCAGATACTGCGCAAAACTTCATCTGGACTGCGGTGATCCTCTACCTGGAACTGGGGCGATTCATCCTGGCAAGATTTATTGGCACATTTATCACGCTGTTCCTGGGTATAACCGCCCACCCCGGTACAGGAGCCGGCACTGATTTGTGAAATGCCCACATTAAGCAGTTCATCCCGGAAGCGGGGTGTTTCCCGGGTTGAAAGAATCATCCCTGTATAAGGTACACTAAGGCGTAAGATGGCAACAAGTTTCTTAAATTCAGCATCTTTTACTAAATGGGGGAAGGTCTCGTAATTTACCCCCAGGGCCGGGCGCAGCCGCGGTACAGAAATAGTATGGGGGCCAACGCCGAATTTTTCTTCCAGGTGTAAAGCGTGCAGCAACAAACCCAGGACCTCAAATTTATAATCATAGAGACCGAATAATACGCCTAAGCCTACATCATCGATGCCCGCCTCCATTGCCCGGTCCATGGCAGTTGTGTGATAGTCATAATCCCGTTTTGGACCGCTGGGATGCATAGCCGCATAAGTTTCGCGATGGTAAGTTTCCTGAAACAGAATATAGGTGCCGATGCCTGCTTCCTTGAGGCGGCGGTAGTTTTCTACTGTAGTAGCGGCTATGTTAACATTGACTCGTCTGATACTGCCATTGCCTTCCTTAACGGAATAAATAGTTTTAATTGCCTCCAGGATATATTCTATGGGGCAGTTCTTGGGGTCTTCCCCGGCCTCCAGAGCCAGGCGTTTATGCCCCTTCGATTCCAGTATCTTTACTTCCTGCTCCACTTCAGCCATTGTCAAACGCCGCCGCGCAAATTTATTGTCGCGCCGGTAACCGCAGTAATAACAGTTATTAATACAATAATCGCTGATATAAAGGGGGGCAAACAGCACCAAGCGCTTGCCGTAAATTTTTTCTTTTATCTGCTGCGCGGTTAAATACATTGCCTCTAAAATTTCCTTATCCTCCTGGTGCAGCAAAACGGCAGCTTCATAGGGGCTC
The DNA here is from genome assembly GCA_012727745.1 of Clostridia bacterium. Lineage (GTDB taxonomy): Bacteria > Bacillota > DSM-521 > Neomoorellales > Neomoorellaceae > JAAYGJ01. Next base: position 1,470 of record JAAYGJ010000254.1, read on the forward strand.
AAACCTTTGGCCTCCCGAGCCCGGTCAATAAT
>JAAYGJ010000255.1 GCA_012727745.1 Clostridia bacterium
CAGATATCCTGCCCAGCTTTTGTTATTCGCTACGTTCCAACATTCTCCTGCAATATCCCATAATATTACTGGATTTTTTTAGCTTTTTCCCACAGTTTATCCAGCTTTTTCAGCCCGAGCCTTTCCAGCTCCTCTCCCTTTTGCCGGGCCTGCTCCTCCAGGTAATTAAACCGCCGACAGAATTTATTGACAGCCCCCTGTAAAGCGGCCTCAGGCTCAATTTCAAGCCAGCGGGCCAGGTTAACAAGGGAAAATAGCAAGTCTCCTATTTCCTCAATCTGTTGCTGCCGCTGGCCATTAAGTATAGCTTTTTCCAATTCCTCTAATTCCTCCCCGATCTTGGCCTGGACACCACTTAATTCCGGCCAGTCAAACCCAACCCGGGCCGCCTGTTCCTGTACTTTTAAAGCTTTTAACAATGCCGGCAAATCGGGCGGCACACTCAAAATTGAAGGGTTCTTAATGCCACTGGCCCTTTTTTCCGCTGCTTTGATTTGCTCCCAGCGCTGTAATACTTCCCCGGCAGTATCCAGTGTTGCGGTACCGAATACATGGGGGTGCCGCCGGATCATCTTAATACAGATAGCCTCAATACAGTCAGCCAGGCTAAAATGGCCTTCTTCACTGGCAATATGGGCATGAAAGACCACTTGTAGCAGTAAGTCTCCCAATTCTTCGCATAGTTTATTCATATCTGCCGCATCAATAGCTTCCAGTACCTCATAAGTCTCTTCCACTAGATAACGTCGCAAAGACTGATGGGTTTGTTCCCGGTCCCAGGGGCAGCCCCCCTGGCCCCGCAGCCGGGCCATTATAGCCGTTAGGCCCGCTATAGTGCGCTGCCGCCCCTCGGGATTAGGTTTAAGATAAATACAGGTGTAATCATCCAGCCCGGGCAGACCTTCAAGCTCTGCTAAAGTCACCGTCTCCGTTCTTTGCTCTCCCGGCAAACCCGCCCGCCACACAACGGTAAGGGGATGGGTCTCGGGATAAAGACCTTTTAGAGCGGAACTAACAGAGGCAGCTAGCTCACGGTTAGAAACCCCCAGCAGCAGCAGCCCCAAACCGGGGTCCGCCCCAGCTGCTTCAAAGCCCTGGGCCTCAGCAATAATCAAGCCCTTGCCATGAGACAATTGCAAGGTAGCAAAAAGGGAATCAAAATTAAACTTGTCCACGATTATTTCGCCTCGCAGGAAACCTTTACCGCAATTGTATCATATCCAGGCAGGAAATAGAAAGCGGCGCCGGAGGCGCCGCAAATTATTGCTCCATTTGTTTGGCTAGAAAGCCTGCTGCAGTTTCGGCCAGTTTCAATTCCATATCGCCCATTTTTACCCCCTGTTCCCGGGAGATAAGAATTACTGCCCCGATAGGATCTCCCTCAGCAATTATGGGAGCGATTACCTCTGCCGATAATTTAGTCTCTCCATCTGCAATAATAGGATAGTGCTCTTCGCTTGGCGAATTAATCAATACCGGTTTTCTTTCCTCCATTACCTTCTCTACTGTCTGGCCGATGGGTTTATCTAAGAAATCTTTCTTGGGGGCCCCGGCCACTGCTATGATGTTGTCGCGATCGGCTATACAGGCAATATGCCCAATTGCTTCATGAAGTGAATCTGCATATTCTTTGGCAAAATCCCCTAGTTCGCCAATAGGCGAATATTTTTTTAATATTACCTCACCTTCGCGGTCAACGAAAATTTCCAGAGGATCGCCTTCGCGGATCCGCAGAGTCCGCCTTATTTCTTTCGGTATTACAACGCGTCCTAGATCGTCTATACGTCGTACTATACCTGTTGCCTTCACTGTAGTCTATCCCCCCTTTACCTTTTACAGGTAACCTTTTTTCTAGAATTAGCTTTCACTGTTAGTATATAATCGAACCGTAAGGTTTATTCATTTATTGGCTGCCTTTTCTAATCCTGGAGAGGGGCCAAAAAGCAAAAAGTTAGCTAACCGCTTCCATAACCAGATACTTAATGCGCTCCAGTATTTGCCCGAGTAAATGGAGAATCTCCTGCTGGCCAAGACCTCCAATGCGCAACTTAATTGTTAATCCTCCTGCTGAAGAAAAAGCAAGCTTCCTGGGAAAATACTTGGGCAACTGCAACAACTTATCTCCCCTTAGCTTGCAGTGCTGACCCAATTTTAATTCTATTTCCCTACCTTTTTGCTGGATACTGTTTATCCCAACTTCCTGGGCTAAAAGGCGCACCCGGGTCATAGTCAGGAGATTTTGTGCCGGTGGAGGCAGCGGCCCAAAGCGATCAACCATCTCGTCAGCTATCTCATTAATTTCCGCAAGCCGTTCAGCCTGCATCAGACGCTGATAAAATTCCATTTTCAGGGTTGCTACGGGAATATAGTCATCATTTAAAAACGTATCGACCATTAACTCCACCGGAACAGTACGCACAGGAGCTGGCGGCGGCGTTGGTACTTCTTCACCCTGCTGCTTCTTAAGTTTTTGCACCGCCTCCTCCAAAAGCTGACAGTAGAGGTCAAAACCTACAGCTAACATGTGTCCATGCTGTTCCGGGCCTAACAGGTTGCCGGCACCGCGGATCTGTAAATCCCGCAAAGCAATTTTATAGCCCGAACCGAAAGCAGTAAACTCCCGTATGGCTGCCAGGCGCTTTTCGGCCAGCTCGCCCAGGACTTTATCAGGACGGTAAGTAAAATAAGCATAAGCCAGCCGATTGGTCCGGCCAACACGGCCGCGCAGTTGATAAAGCTGGGCCAGGCCGAAGCTATCACTTTCATTGACAATCAAAGTGTTGACGTTAGGAATATCCAGCCCGTTTTCTACTATAGTGGTACAGACCAGGATGTCGAAATGGTCTTCGATAAAGTCTACCATCACCCTTTCCAGTTCCCTTTCGTTCATCTGACCGTGGCCGATACCTACTCTAGCCTCCGGCACCAGTTGCTGGATATGGTAGGCATAACGTTCAATATCATTTACCCGGTTATGAACAAAATAAACCTGGCCGCCCCGTTCTAGTTCCCGCCGGATAACTTCCCGCACCAATTCCGGGCTATACTCTACCACATAAGTCTGCACCGGAAAACGGTCTTCTGGCGGTGTCTCGATCAAACTCATCTGGCGCACTCCGGCAATTGCCATATGCAGGGTACGCGGGATAGGTGTTGCCGTCATGGTTAGTACATCAACCCCGGTACATAGGCGTTTTAATTTTTCTTTATGGGCTACGCCAAAGCGCTGCTCCTCATCCACAATCACCAGGCCCAGGTCATTAAAAGATACGTCAGCGGACAACAGGCGGTGGGTGCCAATAACGATATCTATCTGCCCGTTTTTCAAAGCTTTAACCACTCGTTTTTGCTCCTTGGGACTGCAGAAACGGCTTAACATTGCCAGCTTCACCGGAAAAGGAGCAAAACGTTCCTTAAAGGTATTGTAATGCTGTTGGGCCAGAATTGTAGTGGGTACTAAAAGCGCTACCTGCTTGCCATCCATCACAGCTTTAAACGCTGCCCGCATAGCCACTTCTGTTTTGCCATAGCCCACATCACCGCAGAGCAGGCGGTCCATAGGGCGGGGCTGCTCCATATCTTTTTTAACCTCAGCAATAGCCTTGAGCTGATCCGGGGTCTCTGTATAGGGAAAAGCTTCCTCAAACTCGCGTTGCCAGGGTGTATCCGCTGAAAAGGCATAGCCAGGCATAGTCTCCCGTTTGGCGTAAAGTTGAATTAACTCTTCGGCCATCGCCTGAATGGACTCCTGCACCCGGCTTTTGACTCTTTGCCATTCGTTGCCGCCCAGCCGGTACAGACGTGGTACATGGCCTTCGGCCCCAACATATTTCTGCACCAAATGCACCTGATCAATGGGTACATACAGACGGTCCTTGCCGGCGTATTGAATAAGCAGGTAGTCTTTTTTTACTCCGCCGGCTTCAAGTTGTTGAAGGCCCTGATAACGTCCGATGCCGTGGTGCACATGGACCACATAATCGCCTTCCTGCAGTTCAGTAAAAGAGCTGATTTTACTCCCTTCCCTGCTGGGGCGCGGCCGCCGCGGTCGTTTGACAGCACCATAAATTTCCGTGTCGCCCAGTACGGCCAAACGCAATTCAGGCCAGGTAAAACCTTCCCGCAAGCGACCTGGCGCAATCAATACCTGCCCCCTGGCTGGGAGGGTAGCTACCTCTGCTACAGACTGGGCTTCAATTCCCTGGTCCGCTAAACCCTGACGCAGGGCAGCAATCCGGTTGGGGTCAGCAGCCATAACCACAGTGCGGTAACCCTCCCGCCGCCAGCGGCTGAGTTCCTCTACCAGCAGACCTATTTTGCCTTGAAAGGAAGGGATGTTTTGCGCGCCAATACTAACCAGGCGCTGGGGCGAAGTCCCCGGAGCCCGCCGTGGCAGGAGGGAAAGATAGAGGCGCTGATATCCCGGCCATAGCCGTTCCAACTCAGCCAGTTCAAGATAAATCTGGCCCTGCGAAGGCAGGACCTGGCCGTTGTTTAACATTTCCGTAAAAAGCCCCAGGCGTAATTCTTCCCGGCGGCGCAACTCCTCCTGCAAACGTACCGGGTCATTGAGGACAACCAGGGGCCGGCGTTTAAAATAATCAAACAGGGTAGCCAGGGGATAAAAATAAGCCTGCAGCTGGCCAATACCTGCCGGACATATTCCCATCTCTAACTGGCTTATCATGCGTTCCATGCGCTCACTTAACTCTGCTATCGCTCCCTTACGCTCAGTACCCAGCTTTTGCTGGACCTGGTTTATTTCTGCCCGCAAAGCAGTCAGCCCCGGCTCAAGGTCAGGAGGAAGGAGCACTTCCTGAGCCGGACCAATAATTAAAGCGCCAATTTCTTCAACTGAACGCTGGGTCCGGAGGTCAAAATAACGCATTGAATCAATCTCGTTGTCAAAAAATTCTAAACGTATCGGGGCTTCTACTCCCATAGGAAAAATATCGATAATACCTCCCCGGACCGCAAATTGCCCCGGCGCCTCCACTATTTGTTCACGCCGGTAGCCCCTGGCTACTAACTGCTGTACTAGCTCCTGTGGGTCTACCACCTGGCCAGTTTCAAAGCTCAAAATGCTCTGGCGCAATAATTGGGGCGGTGGCAACTTGTGGAGCAGGGTATCTGCTGCTACTACCAGCACCCTGGTACGCCCTCTGACCAAATCCAGCAAAGCCTGCAGCCGCTGGGCCGTCAATTCCGGGCTATAAGCATTTATGTCTACCGGCAACAATTCTGCAGAGGGCAGGTAACTTATATCTGAATCGGGCCAGAAAGTCTCCAGGTCTGCTACCAGGCGCTGGGCTTCATCGCTCCCGGTCGTTACAAACAAAATTGGGTAATGATCTAAAGCCAGCGCCGCTAGCCAGATCCCTTTTAAACCTTCCGGCAACCCATATAGCTGGAGCTCTGCCAGGCCCTGCTGCAACCCTCCCGCTATATTGTGAAATTGTTCACTACCCCTAATAATATCTATAATCCCTTGATTATGCATCATTGGGTCACCCCCATTCAGGTGGGTCAAGCCCATCTATAGTAAGAAAAGGCCCCCCGATGAGGCCCAATTCCTATATTTTATTATAATCTGCCAAAGTAAAATAAGTCAAGTTTCGGACAACTACACTAGTTTATTAGTGGTGTAAGGTGAAAATCAACCCATTCCAGCCAGCGTGCAACAGGCAACCTGTAATCCAGGCCAAAATAGCCTGGTCGCTATAAATATAGGTAATTTGTACCAGGAAGCCCAGCAGCGAATGAACTCCCCAGGCGGCCAGGGCTGGTTTTATATTGCCCGGTCTGTTTACCAATTCCCAAATTCCTTCGGCAAAACCAAACACACTATGGACTCCAGCCAGGGATACTCCGGCCAGAAGTGCCAGGCCCGTTTTGCTAGTTTCTTCGATAACAGGACCCAGCAGAAGTGAAACAGTTTCACGCTGCCAGAGCCGAAGTAAAATATGATTGCATGCTAAAGCCAACAGGGCTGCCAGCAGCCCTGTTGCCAGGATAGCAAAGGTATACACAGAACTCCTATGAAAATATTACTATACTTTTGCACCAGACGGGGGGGAGTTGCCTCCAGGCGCTGCTTGCACCGATTATCACAGCTCGTTCCGTACGGGTCAGCCGTTAAAACGGTTCATCGCTTCCGGGAGTCCCCCCCCTGAAAGGATGAAATGGGCAGCGCGGGCAGCCTTAAGCAATACCGGGCTAACCAGTTCCCAGTCCGCTTCACTAAAGGGCTGTAGAACGTAATCAATTACATCATCAGTTTCCCCCGTTGCCGGGCGGCCAATACCTATCTTTACCCGGGGTATAACGGTTGTCTGCAGAGCATTAATTATGGACTGCATACCCCTGTGTCCCCCGGCGCTTCCTCCCGGCCTTATTCGCAAACGCCCCAGAGGAAGGTCAAGATCATCGTAAATAACCAATATTTCTGACGCTTCGATATGATACCAGCGAGCCAGGGAGGCAACAGCCCTACCGCTGTTATTCATAAAAGTCAACGGTTTGGCTACCAGTATCCCGGTTTCATTAAGGTGGGCCTTAGCAACTAAAGAATGATGCTTTTTGCTTAGCTCAAAGCTGCAGGCCAGCTCATCGGCCAGCAAATCGGCAACCATAAAACCGGCATTATGCCGTGTCGTTTCATAACGCCGCCCCGGATTACCCAGCCCTACTACCATCTTTACCGGCACTGTCCCCGCCCCCAAAAGATCTAAAAATAGGAGATGTGAGTTGAGGGAACAGCTAACTTTCAGGTTCAGCCTCCGGAGCTGTTGTCTCAGCTTCCAATTTTTCAGTTTCTGTTTCAGTTTCTGTTTCAGCCTCAGCCATACGCACCGCCATGACAGAAACTACTACTGTCTCCTGGTCGGATAACACTTCGAGGTCGGAAGACAGCTTCAGCTCGGCTACAGTGATATGTTCGCCCAAATCAAGGTCACTGACATCAACTACAATATTTTCGGGCAGATCAGTAGGTAACCCTTCTACTTCCAGATGCCGCAACACCTGTTGCAAGATACCGCCTGCTTTGACCCCTTTTGCTTCACCGGTCACAACTAACGGTACTTCTACCCGCAGCTTATCTTCCAGGGAAATCTGATAAAGATCCACATGGGTCAACTTGCGGGTCAAGGGGTGCCGTTGCACTTCCCTGAAAACAGCGCTATATTCCTGGTCTGCCAGGCGAACCTTTATGATAGTATTTTCCCCTTCCTGTTTTAAAATACTTTCCATTTCTTTAACCGGAACAACTACCGGTAGGCTGCCAATTTTTTTGCCGTAAAAATTTACAGGTAATTTCCCCTGCCGGCGCAGCCTGTTGGCAGCTCCTTTGCCGGTCTCGGTCCTTTTTTCTACAATAAGCGTTTGGGCTTGCATTAACCCCAGCTCCTTTCAGTATAAAGTTTAGCCTGGTCACAAACAGCATAAACCTGCTTTACTGTGAATAATCATGTTATAAGCTAGGAGGTGAAAAAATGATTTATAAAAGCAAAAAATTAGTAGGCATGCCCGTAGTAAGTCTGGCCGATGGCCACCAGTTGGGCCGGGTTAAACGCCTGTTGATTGATCAGCAGAAAATGTGCATTATGGCTTTTACAATCGATCGTAAAGGTTGGTTTAAAGAACAACCTGTAATACCTTATAGCTATGTAAAAAATGTTGGCAACCATGCCATTACCGTCGACCATGCCAATGCAGTGGTAAGACTCAGTTCCCTGCCCGAACTGGAGAGCCTGGCCAAAAAATCCTTGCCTTTTCTTGGGGTTAAGGTCATCTCCGAAGAAGGCACTATACTGGGCACAGTAAATGA
>JAAYGJ010000256.1 GCA_012727745.1 Clostridia bacterium
TATACCCAGATGAAGAATATCTTCATCAGCCTTAGTGAGGAAAAGGTGGGCCTATACTAGTAGCAACTTTCTTTTGCTGGCCGGAATGCCATCGGAGCGCTTCCGGCCGTTTCAAGAAATGGGGTATAAGGGAGTATGGACCTTCCGGTAACGAGGGAAACCTTGGTTGAAGAGTTGGTTGAACAGTACCCGGAGGTAATTCATTATTTTATCCAGAACGGCGTCAGCCCTATCTTTTGCGCCGGTGCCTTCCCAAGCGCTCTCGGCGGCTGTTGGAAATAAAGAAAGTGCCCGACCCTGATTCCTTTATCGAGGGCTTGAACCATTTCTTGAAAAAACGTTTAGAAGAGCCGGAGTAAAACTTCCATCCCACAACAACTGCCCCTTTGTTAGCCAGTGTGGACAAACCGTCACTGGCTATTATTTTTAGCCTGCGCTGAAACTGACCCGACTGGTAGAGGTGAAGATGGGGAAACAAAAATATTGTATAATTATGGTGTAGAAATAAAGCAGGCTGCAGGGGTTTGCGCGAGTAAGTTTAAAATATTATATTTGGTGATGATTTTATGGAGAAAAAATTAATTGTAACCTATGGCGAAGATGTACAAAAGATGACCAAAGAAGTGCTGGAAAAGGCTGAACTAGAAAAGATGATACCAAAGGGGGCACGTATTGGTATTAAACCTAATCTGGTTGTAGCTAAGCCTGCCTCCTCAGGCGCCACCACATCACCTGCCATAATTTCGGCTTTAATTGAGTATCTACAGGAATATGGCAATAGCGATATCCTTATTTTAGAGAGTTCATGGATAGGGGATCATACCAGGCGCGCATTCAAGGTCTGCGGTTATGAAGAAATTTCCAGGAAATATGGTATTCCGCTCTTTGATATTAAATCTGATACCTACAGCGTCAAGTCTTATGGCGGTATTAGCATGGAGATAAGTAATAAGGTACTGGCGATGGATTTTTTGATTAATGTGCCGGTGTTAAAAGGGCATTGCCAGACCATGATAACCGGAGCACTTAAAAATTTAAAGGGATGTATATCAGACCGGGAAAAACGGCGGTTTCATACAATGGGCCTGCATAGGCCTATCGCCTACCTGAACAAAATCCTTACCTCAAATTTTATTTTGGTGGATAGTCTTTGTGGTGACCTTGATTTTGAAGAGGGCGGCAACCCGGTAAAAATGAACCGTATTTTTTGCGGCACAGATCCGGTTCTGATAGATGCGTATATTGCTGCGACTATGGGATACAGTCCTGAAGATATTGGGCACATCAAAATAGCTGCAGACATTGGCGTAGGGGATCTGGATATTGACAAAGCCGAGATTGTGGTGATTAACAAAGACACAACTAAAGTGCATCCCGTTTTTCCTACTAAAGTAAAGAGGTTGGCACGCTATACCGAAGCAAAGGAAGCCTGCTCTGCTTGTTATGCCAACCTGATCCATGCCCTGGCGCGACTTGATGAGAAGGGGCTGTTGCAGCGTTTTAAAAATACTCCTATTAAGATAGGGCAGGGCTACAAAAATTTGCGCTGTGACGGTCCAGGGGTAGGGAATTGCGTCTCAGGCGCTGAACATGTGGTTAAAGGCTGCCCGCCCTCCACAAAGGCAATACGTGCATTTTTGGAGGAATATGTCAAAGGCCGCCAAGGTAAATAGTTGAAGAACAATAAAAGCTCCACTGTGTTATCAGGGTAAAGCTCGGCGCCGGGGAAAAGTGCTCGGCAAATAAGTAAAGCAAAAGGACCGGGCTGTTTTGCTTAGATAAAGACTGATATCTGAAGGCATAAATTGGCCGAAAGGAGCGAACCTAAAGTGCAGCAAAAAAAATTAGTTGATTCGAGCAGGTTAGAAATTGCCGGGATACCGCTCTTTTATACAAGGCCTGCTGCTATGGAAAAAGACACTCCGACCGTATTTCTCTACCATGGTTGGTCATCCAGGAAAGAAAACTATCTTTTTATGGCCAAAGTACTTTCATTCTATGGCTATCAGGTGTTAATCCCCGATGCTGCTAATCATGGGGAGAGGGGCAGCCTTAATTACGATGACACTGGAGAGATGGAGAACTATTTCTGGCAAACTGTAATAAGCAGTGTTGAGGAGTTTCCGGTCCTGCTGCAAGAAGCTAACAAAAA
>JAAYGJ010000257.1 GCA_012727745.1 Clostridia bacterium
GAAGAAGGTTTAACTGGCGCTATTTAACAAAAAGTAATAAAAAATATTTCTCCAATTGCTTTAGAAGGAAACAGGACAGCGGTATAGGTTGGAAAGTTATCTTTTAGGGGCGTTCAGGATACCAGGGAGAATAAATTGACTGTTATTTGTTCTTACAGCGCAGTTGCTCCGGGGCAGCGTTCTAGCAGGTAAAAATTATCTATTGGTGTTTTTTATTCGGCTAATATTTCTTCAACTGCAGCCAGGGTAAGGTCAATTTCTGCCCGGCCAATATGGCGATGAGTAACCATGCGCACTGAGGTGGGAGACATGCTGTTGGCCAGGATGCCTTTCTGTTTAAGGCTGGCAAGAAATTTGCCTGCCTCCAGACCGGGTTTTATCAGGTTGAAAATGACAATATTGGTTTGTACTCGCTCTAGCTGCAGGCTAATGCCTTTCAGGGTAGCAAGGCCTTCTGCCAGGTAGCGAGCATTAGCGTGATCTTCTGCCAGGCGTTCGATCATGCTTTCCAGGGCGATAATACCGGCTGCTGCCAGTACGCCGGCCTGGCGCATACCCCCACCGACTAATTTGCGGGCAATGCGGGCACGTTCGATAAATTCTTTTGAACCGGTTAACAGAGAGCCTACCGGAGCGCTTAAACCTTTAGCAAGGCAGAACATTACTGAATCGGCATAGCGGGCAAATTCTTTGGCTGCTATGCCGGTTGCTACTGCAGCGTTAAAAATACGGGCGCCGTCAAGGTGAACTTTTAGATTATTTTCTTGGGCCAGCTCATAGATGTCTCGCATTTGTGCTGGTGTCGTGATAACGCCACCGCCCCGGGCGTGGGTGTTTTCTAAACAAACCAGGCGTGTCTGTGGGAAATGAATGTCCTTCGGCCGCAGTGCTGCTTTTACTGCTGCCGGTTCGATTATGCCGCTCTCGTCATCAATTAACCGGGGCATTACCCCTGCCAGCATGGCCAGACCACCAGTTTCGCAATAGTAAGTATGGGAATTGGCTCCTACGATTATCTCATCACCGGCATGGGTGTGGGCCAGTATAGCTACCAAGTTGCCCATGGTGCCGCTGACAACAAAAAGGCCGGCTTCCTTACCCATCATTTGCGCTCCTAGAGCTTCCAGGCGGTTGATGGTGGGGTCTTCACCATATACGTCATCGCCAACTTCGGCTTGGGCCATAGCCTGTCGCATTGTTTCCGTTGGCAGGGTAACTGTATCACTTCGCAGGTCAATCATCTCAAAAGATCCCCCTTAAAAAAGATGTAGCTATTAAGTAATAGACATTATTTCGCCGGCTAATGAGCTATTACCTTTATTTAAAAACTAAACTTTTATAGCATTTACAATTATTAAGTTGTAAGCAGTATCTGTATTCTTTGTATTTTGTCGACAGGCGGGATGAGCTAAAAAAGGGATTTCCCGGTCGGCGTAGAATATCTCTATGATGTAAAAAGAAAAGTGCCAAAATTACTGCAGAAATGTGAAAATGGCCGTCTTAGGGATTATTTCCCTGACAAGAGCTATTAAGGCGTAGCTGTTTCCACGCCTCACGTAGTATTGATAAGGGGTACATAGCTGAAGCTTAAGTTGACAACCTCACCCCCTTTTACAGAAGAGGCAGTCGGTTGCGTATAAAGAAATTGTACCCGGTTGTTGCGAGGCAAGCTAGTGGTGTGACATATTTATTTAACGACAGGGTGTTGTTTAAATGATTTTTACAAAAGGGAAAATTGTAGAGCAAAAGGCTGTTGCTAACGGCTATTATCTGTTAAGCATTGCCCAACCGGATATCGCCAGCAAAGCTATCCCCGGGCAGTTTGTAATGCTCAAGGCCTGGGAGCGGGGAGATTTAATTTTGCCCCGGCCCTTCAGCTTATACCGAATTTTACCCCGGCAGGGTCAATTGCAGATACTTTATAAAGTAAGGGGAAAAGGTACTGCTGAAATGGCCCGGCGCGTACCCGGCGACGAGGTAGAATTAATCGGTCCTTCCGGGAATGGCGTCACTCTGCCCGCAAAAGGCGCCATTGCGCTGCTGGGTCGCGGTATCGGGGCTGCGCCTTTGATGGCTATAGCTGAAGAAGCGGCAGCAAAAGGCCTGGCTGTTTATACTTTCTTATCAGCAAGGAAGCGAGAATTAGTGCTAGGGGACGAAGATTTTGCGCGCTATTCTCGCCGGGTAATTGTAGCTACTGACGCTGATCAGGAAAACGGGAGTCGCCTTTTGACGGACTTGTTGGCGGATTTGCTAAGCGAAGGGATTAGCGTCGACAGGGTTTTTACCTGTGGTTCCAAACGTCTGGCCAGAGGGCTTGTGCCGATGCAGAGCCAGTATGGTTTCAAGGCCTATGTCCTTTTGGAAGAAGTAATGGCCTGCGGCATCGGTGCTTGTAAGGGGTGTGTATGCAAGATTGCTGCCCCGGGCGGCGGGGGCGTTGTCTATAAAAAGGTATGCCAGGATGGTCCGGTATTTCCGGTAGATGAGGTGGTATGGTAATGCAGGTAGATATTTCGGTAGAACTGGCATCCGGTTTGCGGCTTAAAAATCCGGTGATGCCGGCTTCCGGAACTTATGAATATGGCGATAATGTCAATGCTTTTGATCCGGCCGAGTTGGGGGCGATTGTTACCAAAAGCATATCTTTAGTGCCCTGGCCTGGCAATGCCCCGCCCCGGTTATGCGAGACTTCATCCGGGCTACTGAACGCTGTTGGTATACCCTCGGAGGGACTGAAATCTTTCCGGGAAAACACTTTACCCCGCCTGAAAAAATATAATACTGATTTGATCGTAAGCGTTGCAGGAAAGAGCGTAACGGAATTTGCCCAGGTTATCGCAGGTCTGGAAGCGGAAGAGGGGATTAGTGCCTATGAATTAAATTTTTCCTGTCCAAACCTGGGTAATGGTATCCCTTTCGCTACTCAGCCGCAATTAATGCAGCAAGCATTGGAACAGGCCCGACAGGCTACAGCACGCCCGCTAATTGTAAAGTTATCGCCAAACGTGACTGATATCAAAGTAATGGCGCAGGCAGCTGAGAAGGGCGGTGCTGATGCGCTGGCTTTAATAAATACTGTCACCGGCATGGCCATCGATGTTGAACGGCGCCGGCCTGTTTTGGGCAACATTTTTGGGGGTCTATCCGGGCCGGCCATTAAACCGATAGCTTTGCGCATGGTTTGGGAGACAGTGGGGGCGGTATCTATTCCGGTTATCGGGCTGGGGGGGATCAATAATACTGCTGATGCTCTGGAATTTTTCCTGGCCGGGGCCAGTGCCATTCAAGTAGGTACTGCAAATTTTGCCAACCCCCTTGTTATGCTGGAGATTATAAAAGGTATTGCCAATTACTTGCAAGAAAATAAATTTACTAAGCTAACTGATATTGTTGGCCTGGCCCGGACAGCGATTGAAGAGTGAAGCCATAAATCTTGGTTCAATTTTTTAGCCCTTGAGACTTTTTAGCTTAAGGGTTATTTTTTTATCCTGGCCTGTTTTGCAAACCGGCCAGAACAAACTATAGACTGGAGAAATAAAATGGGCTATAATTATTCTGGTCGTTATACGAAAATAAGTATAGCGATAATGTTTGCGCAATTCCCTGCGAAAACTTTGCTGGACGCATACTTCAGTTGAGAATTCCTGGAGGGAGGCACTGCTATGCCCGGGCATTTATTTTTACAGGGAGAGATCGGTTGTGGTAAATCCAGCCTAATCCGGGAAGCCCTGCTGCCTTATTTGGATAAAGTCGGTGGCTTTTTTGTCCAGCGAGTATTTGTTGCCGGCCGCTATGCTGCCTTTAAATTGACACCCCTAACGACCGCAAAGGAGTACAATGTCGATCTTCATGTAGATAACATACAGGGGCTGGACAACCTTTTTCTATATTGTGACAACAACAATAAATGGCAAATAGACTTACAGGTTTTTGCCAAAAGCGGTGTCGCCTGTTTGCAGCAAAGTAAGATCGCGTCAAAGAAACTGGTACTTATGGATGAACTGGGCGGAGTTGAGTTTGCCTGCCTACCTTTCCTCAAAGCTGTATGGGAAGTGCTGAACGGGCCTATCCCCGCTTTGGGGGTATTGAAATTGCCCCGTAACCTGGACAAATTAAAAAAAGAATTGGCTGAGCAGCCGGAAAACGAAGCTGGTGGGATTTATTCTTTGCAAGCATTTAAACAGCATCCAAAGGTGGAGCTAATCACAGTTAACGCAGAGAATTATGACCGGATCAAAGCGAAGGTAAAAGAATTTGTGGAGGATATAATGCTATGAAGCAGCCCCGGGATTGGACGGATCAGCAGATCAAATATTATTACGAGGGAATTAAACACAGCGATTACCCGCGCCTGTTCTGGCAGAAAATGCAGCCTTTTATGGAGGGAGCTAGGACGCTAACAGACATCGGCTGCGGCCCGGGAGCATTTGCCTTGGAGGCAGCGGCAGCAGGTTTTCAAGTGCAGGCGGTTGATATAAATGGCAAAAACTTGCGTGCTCTAGCCGGACAGGCTGAAGCACGGGGTTTAGCGAATATAGAACTCATTCATGGCGATTGGTTGGAGGTGACTGTAGCAGAGAGTGAAGTTACTGTTTGCGCTTACAGTTTTGGCGGTAATATTGGCACCCGGGCAGGGATTGAAAAATTGCTGGCTACTACCCGGGAGCTTGCTTTTCTGATAAGCCCCTGCGAAAAGGTCCGTACTGATTTTTTAAGCGCAGAACTTTACCAAAAGATGGGCATCGCGCCCCGAACTTTTAGCGGCGACCACCGGGAAATTTTGCAGATCTTTAGCGAGTTGCAGCAGCAGGTTGAATTTGAAATTGTCGCTTACGATTTTGGTATGCCTTTAGCAAGTAAAGATGAAATCAAGAGTTGTGCCGTCTATCTAAGTGATAAGCTGGAATTGCCCGATGTACAGCTTGTAGAAGCCCATATCAGGGACATCCTCACAGTAAAGGACGGCCTTTACTGGCTGCCCAATCCTAAAAAAAGCGCATTTATAATCTGGCAAAGGAGCGAGAAAGATGAGTAAAAGGTATCTAATGAAATTTACGACCCTGGATTTGGTGATTATTACCCTGTTATCAGCCTGTGGGGTTGCCAGCAAACCTTTTGTGCGCCTACTAGCGCAAATTTTTACCGGAACACTTATCCCCATCGGTACCCTTGCCGGGGCTATCTACATGCTGTGGATTGTACTGGCTTGTAGCATGGTGAAAAAAAGAGGAACTGCGATTTTAGTTGGTATTGTACAGGCGGTTTTGGTAGTTGTGTTCGATATGCTTGGCAACCGGGGCCTGGCCAATATTCTGGTGTACGTGGTACCGGGCATAGTGCTGGAACTGGGGATGCTTTTATTTCCTGCTTATGTTGCTGGGACTTTCAGTGCTTTTGTTGCCGGGGCGCTGGCTAACGCTAGCGGGTCGGCCATTGTGGGCGTGCTATTTTTGCGGCTGCATTATATACCGTTATTCGCTTCCTTGTTTACTTCAGCAGTAACCGGTGGAATTGGGGGTATCCTCGCGTTTCGTTTATTCGTCATTTTGCGCAAGCTTAAGACAGCACCCCAGGCTTAGCTATCCCCTGAATTAGAATGGGTGGTGCATAAAAATACATGGCAATTATACAGGTAGAACATCTGTGGTACTCTTACGGTGGTGCTGCCAGCCCCGTTTTACAGGACCTTACTTTTCGAGTACAGGCCGGCGAAACTCTTGGTATTATCGGCTTAAACGGCAGCGGCAAGACTACCCTGTGTTATTGTCTGTGTGGCATTATTCCCCATTATCTTGACGGGGATATGCGGGGGCGGGTACTGGTAAATGGCCAGAACACCAGGGAAACGGATTTGCACCGACTTGCTACTGAGGTAGGCATTGTCCTCCAGGACCCTTCCGTCCAGGTTTTAATGCCTACGGTCGAGGACGATATTGCCTTTGCTTTAGAAAACAACAATTTACCGCGGCAGGAAATCAGGAAGCGCCTGTACCGGTCTATGGAACTGGTGGGTATTACAGGGCTCAAAAATGGAAACCCCAACAACCTGTCCGGCGGCGAGAAGCAGCTGGTGGCACTGGCTACGGTCCTGGCCTTAGAACCAGCTATAATTGTTTATGACGAACCTTTGGCAATGCTGGATGAACTGGCTGCTGAGCGGGTCATCGCAGTGATGCAAAAGTTGAAACAACAGGGTATTACCCAGATTGTTATCGATCATACCCTCAAGGGAACAGGTCTTTATGACAAAGTTTTTGTTTTAGAAGCAGGGCGCATTATCCGCCGGGGTCCCCCGGACCTGGTCCTGGGCGATAAAGAGTTTTTAAGGGAACACGATTTATTGTTCTAGTACAGGTGGGTGTTTATGGCTTTTATTTCTATTAAGCAAGTTAGTTACACCTACAACGGGCGCAAAAAGCCAGCCGTAAAAGATGTTTCCCTGGATATTGAGAGGGGAGAAAAAGTAGCGATTACAGGTTTAAACGGTAGCGGCAAATCAACCCTGGCCAAATTGATGCTGGGCCTGCTTAAACCGCAAAAAGGAACTGTGCTGTTAGATGGCAAGCCGGTACAAAAATATTCTCTGCCTGAGGTAGGAGAGAAAATTGGCTACCTTTTGCAAAACCCCAGCCAGATGCTGTTTAACACTACTGTTTACAACGAAGTAGCTTTCGGCTTAAAGTGGAGAGGTAAAAGTAGAGCTGAGATACACCGCATTTGCAAGGGGTACCTGGAGCATTTTGACCTGTGGCAGCTGCGAGATGCGTTTCCATTCAATCTGAGTGAGGGTCAGAAACAACTGGTGGCGCTTACTGCTATCCTGGCCTTGCAGCCGGCTTGCTTAGTACTCGATGAACCTACCAAAAGCATTGATGTTTCAAGAAAAAAGAAATTAATAGAGATCCTGGAAGATATCTGGCGCCAGGGGACGGGTATTATTGTTATTAGTCATGATGTGGGCTTTATTACCAGGTTTGGCGGTCGCAGGGTCCACCTGGTAGAGGGTGAGGTTGTAGATGCTGCAGCTGGATGTTAGAACTAAACTGCTGCTGGTGGTAATTTTTTCGGTGCTGGCGCTGGTGTACCAGAACCCTAAAGTACTGGCGCTCCTGTTGGTTGTAAATATATTAACCTTAAGCATTTTAGGTTTGCCACTGGCTATTTTCCGGGGTTTCTATAAATTTATTGGTCTATATGTATTGTTAATTGTTATTCAGAGCTTTTTTGTTAAAAGCGGGGAGCCCTTGCTTAAGTTAGGGGAGATGTACCTTTTAACTACTGACGGTATCTGGTACGGCCTGGCTATTATCCTGCGCTTTTTGATCCTGGCCGCTTCAGGTTTGTTCTTAATGCACTGCAACCCTACTGAACTGACCCTTGCTTTAGTCAAACTGCGCTTACCATATGAGATAGTATTAATGGTGCAGATAGGCATCAGGTTTATACCTGTTTTTATTAATGAACTCCAGAATACTTTCAATGCCATCCAACTACGAGGCGTTGATTTGCGCCGGGTATATAAAAGAAAAGTCTTAAGGGTGTATGTGAGCATTTTTTCGCCGTTATTATACAGCGTCTGGCAAAAAGCCGAAAAATTATCGATCCTGTTAGAACTGCGCGGTTTCCGCAAGGTGCCGGTGCGGACTTACTACCGGGATATTGCCCTTAGCAGGACTGATTATGTTATTATGGCTACTGCCCTGCTCATGACAGCAATTTTTGTTTATGCGGTCAAAGGGCTATAAGGGCGAATAGGGCGCAAAAAGTTCACATTTACCAGCAAATCTGCTATAATACTCATATATGGATAAACCAACCATGAAGGGGGCCGGTTGTATTTGCTGATAGAAGTAGCGGTCAACCTGGCCCCCGGTGTTATTGATAGAACATTAACCTTTCTGGTGCCACCTGAACTGCTACCCAGAGTTCACAAAGGGAGCCTGGTACTGGTAGAGGTGAATAAGCAATTGTGTGCCGGCCTGGTAGTTGATCTTATTGTTGACACGGATCGCACCAGGCTAAAGGCAATTAAAGATGTGCTGGAAGAAAAATTTTTAGCGCCCCAGTTGATTGAACTGGGCCGTTACCTGGCCAGCCGCTATTTTTGCCCCCTGTCAGTTGCTCTGGCTGCGCTGTTGCCGCCGGCAACTGGCCGGCGCCTGCAGCGCTGCTGGCGCTGGTTGCCGCAGGGGAAAAAAGAAGTGGACGCGGCGTTCAGTTTGGCTACCTGCCTGCCAGCTCCGGCCGCTGCTATAGCAGCCTACCTGGACAGTCATGGACTAGTGACAGAAGGGCAGTTGCGCCAGTTTGCCCGCCGACCTGTACTTACCAGAACCCTGGCTCTGCTGCAGGCCCACGGTTTGTTAAAAGAAGAGTGGCATTGGCGCCCTGCACCACGGCGGCGGCAGCAGCGCTGGGTAGTTGCTAAAAAAGTAGCGGCGTCGACAGTAGAGGCTTTACAAAAACGGGCGCCGCGCCAGGCGACCATCCTGGAGCAACTCCATAAACATGGTCCCCAACCGGCGGCCTTGCTGGCAGCCGATGGTGGGTATGCTGCTCTGCGACGGCTGGCGGACCGGGGTTTAATAGAAATTACCGAGGAGACACTTTCTGAAATTGAGGTGACAGCACCGCCAGTAAAACTTAATCGGTATCAGGCTAAAGCTGTTGATAGAATTAAGGCTGCTCTGGGACGGGGAGGCTATTTTCTGCTCCACGGGGTTACCGGCAGCGGCAAAACCGAGGTTTACATTAATTGTGTGCGAGAAGCCCTTGCCGAAGGATACCAGGCCCTGGTACTAGTACCTGAACATTCCCTTATTCCTCAGATGGTTGAACGTTTGCAGCACGGACTGGGAGTTAGGGTAACTGTACTTCACGGTAATCTGCCTGTTGGGGAAAGGTCAGAGAGCTGGGAACAGATCCGCCGGGGTGAAGTACAGGTTGTTACCGGCAGTCGTTCGGCTGTTTTTGCCCCACTGCCCCATTTGGGGCTTATAATCATTGATGAGGAGCATGCCGGCAGTTACAAGCAAGACGCGGCGCCCCGGTATGATACCCGAGAAGTAGCTATTAAACGGGGTCAGCTCGAAGGAGCGGTGGTGGTTATGGGTAGCGCCACCCCCAGTATTGAAAGTTACTACCTTGCCCGGCAGGGACGGGTACAGCGCCTTGATCTGCCCCACAGGGTTGATAATTTGGGTTTGCCGCGGACGGAGATAGTTGACTTGCGGGCAGAATTTCGTGCCGGGCACCAGGGCATTTTGAGCAGGCGGCTTCGCGAGGAAATCGCGGCAGCTCTGGGCGCAGGGCGGCAGGCTATTCTGTTTTTAAACCGCAGGGGTTATGCGCCCCACGTTATTTGTCGCCAATGCGGGAATGTTGTTTCGTGCCGGCACTGTGCCATTGTCCTGACTTACCACCGGGATGCCACCCTGCGCTGTCATTATTGCGGCTATGTAGAACGGGCCGGAGCTAATTGCTCCCTTTGCGGTGGAATATTGTCCTACCTGGGAACCGGTACCCAGCGGGTGGAAGAAGAAGTGGCTGAGTTATGGCCCGGGGCAAGGATTATAAGGGCTGACAGGGATACTACGGCCAAGCGGGGGCAGTGGGAAACAATTTACGGGGCTTTTGCCGCTGGACAAGCCGATATTTTAATTGGTACCCAGACTATTACCAAGGGTATGGATTTTACCGGTGTAACTTTAGTGGGAGTCATTAATGCGGATTTATCTTTGTATCAACCGGACTTTCGGGCCCGGGAACGTACTTTCCAGCTTATAACTCAGGTTGCCGGCCGGGCAGGACGCAAGACACCTGGCGGCCGGGTCATTATCCAGACTTATAACCCGGAAGACCCGGCCATTGTCCTGGCTGCAGCCCAGGACTACTATAAGTTCTATGCCCAGGAACTGAGAAACCGCCAGGCGCTGGGTTATCCTCCTTTTAACAAGCTGGTGCGGTTGGGTTTTAGCGGTCCGGAGGAGGCCAAAGTTATTGAGGCGGCTCACAATATGAGCGAGGAAATAAGCCGCGTCAGCAATAAAATAGAAGTTATGGGTCCGGCTCCCGGTTACCCGTCCCGTTTAAAGGACAATTATCGCTGGCAGCTTATGTTAAAAATTCGTGGTTTTAAATACGAAAAAGCTAAACTGGCTGAAGCCCTCAGAGCTTTTCAGCCTCAGGGTAAAGTGCGGCTGATTGTTGATGTAGGTCCTATCAATCCCTGGTAAAGAAAATAGAGGTGGCTAAAATTGTCAATTCGCAAGATATTAACCCTGCCGGATCCAGCTCTTAGAGAGAAATCGCTACCGGTTAAAAAAATTACTGCCAATGTCTGCAAGCTTCTAGACGATATGGCTGAAACTATGTACGACGCGCCAGGTGTGGGTCTGGCTGCGCCGCAGATAGGTGTTTTAAAAAGGGTAATAGTGGTAGATGTCGGCGAAGGTCTGGTAGAGTTAATAAACCCAGAGATAATCGCAGCTACAGGATGCGAAGTAGATGTGGAGGGCTGCCTCAGTGTACCGGGCCTGCAGGGCGAAGTTCCCAGGGCAGCAGCAGTTACGGTACAGGGGCTTGACCGCCACGGCAAAAAGATCGAAATCAAGGCGACAGGGCTTTTTGCCCGTGCCCTGCAGCATGAGACTGATCACCTGGATGGTATAATGTTTATAGACAAAGTTGTACGCTGGTTGGAGCCTAAACAGGAGGAACAGTAAAAATGCACCTGGTATTTATGGGTACCCCTGACTTTGCCGTCCCTTCTCTGAAGAGTCTGTTGAATAGCGGGCACCGGGTTCTAGGGGTGATTACCCAACCGGACCGTCCCCGGGGCCGGGGCCAAAAACTGAAAGCTCCGCCGGTCAAGTTGGTGGCCCAGCAGGCAGGATTGCCAATTAGACAGCCTTTGTCCAAGGAGGAGCTGTTAGTCGCCTTGCAACACTGGCAGCCGCAAATTATAGTGGTAGTAGCCTTTGGCTGGCTGTTGCCCCGGGCTGTGCTGGAACTGCCGGCAGCAGGCTGCCTTAATGTACCTGCTTCCCTTTTACCCCGTTACCGGGGTGCGGCTCCTATCCACCGGGCGGTTATGAATGGCGAAACTGAAACAGGCGTTACTACCATGTGGATCAGTGAGCGCATGGATGCCGGCGATATTATTCTTCAGGAAAGGGTGCCCATTGGGTTTACCGATACAACCGGGGAAGTACATGACCGGCTGGCCCTGGCCGGGGC
>JAAYGJ010000258.1 GCA_012727745.1 Clostridia bacterium
CGATCAGGGCTGCTTCCCAGCACAGAGAAGGGGCGTTGCTGGTGGGCATTGACGTGAAAAAGTGTTATATGATTGCTTTTGGTATTGGCGTTGCTTGTGCCGGCGTTTCCGGAGTTTTATTGTCGCCGTTTTTTTATGTTAGCCCTACTGTTGGCCAGGCTTTTGCATTTACTTCTTATGTCATCGTTGTTCTGGGGACCATGGGCAATTTTATTGGGGCTCTGATAGGTGGTTTGATTATTGGCGTTGCCGAAGCTGTAGGCGGGATCATGCTGGCGCCATCATTAAAACAGGTAATTAGCTTTGGCATATTTATTCTTGTGCTTTTGTTTAAACCTACAGGGCTGTTTGGAGGTAGACAATAAAATGGATAAAGGCCAAAAAAGCATCTTAAGCTGGTCCCAATTTGAATTTCGATTAACACTGGTAGTATTTGCTGTCCTGGCATGTATTCCCTAAATAACGCAACAACCTTATTATATTCATATTTTTGTTATGGCCCTGTTGTTTGCTTACGTTGCCCAATGCTGGAACCTCCTGGGCGGGGTGGCGGGGCAGTTATCCCTTGGCCATATTATGTATTTTGGCGTTGGCGCTTATACTTCGAGCTACCTTTTTACCAGTTATGACGTTAGTCCCTGGCTTGGCATGATAGCTGCAGGTGTTGTTGCTGCCCTGCTGGGTATAATGGTTTCTTTTTTGGGTCTGCGTTATGGACTGAGGTTGGACTACTATGCTTTGTTTACTCTGGCCCTATCACAAATAATAAGGGTAATTTTTCACAATACTAAGCCACTAGGCGGGGCTATGGGTATTAGTATCCCTTTTAAGGGAGAAAGCCTGCTTAATTTGCAGTTCATGTCTAAAATTACTTACTTTTATATAGTGTTAATTATGGTTATATTACTTACCCTTTTGCTCTACCGTATCATGACGAGCCGAATGGGTAAGTATTTTGTCGCTTTGCGTGAAAATGAGGACGCGGCAGAGGCTTTAGGAGTCGATACGACTCGGTATAAAACCATTGCTACGATATTAAGCGCCTTCTTGACCGGCATGGGCGGGACGGTTTATGCAATGTATACGATGTTTATTGACCCGGAGCTAATGTTTGGCATTAACCCTAATTTTGAGTTTATCCTTATGGCCATTATCGGCGGCAGGGGTTCACTGCTGGGGCCGATAGCCGGTTCCCTGCTACTCAAACCGCTGGCAGAAATCACCCGGGTTATGTTTGGCAGCGGCAAACCTGGTTTGTTTTTGATGGTTTACGGGGCCCTGCTGGTTATTACCATAATCTTTCTGCCTAAAGGCTTAATGGGTTTGATCCAGAGGTTTTACCAGCGGCGTAGACTGGCCTATATAACAAGCAGTGGAGCCGGAAACCCGGCAAGCAGGGGCAATGAGGTGATATAAAAAATGGCACTTATGGAAGTAAAAAATGTTACTATGCGTTTTGGCGGGCTATATGCCCTGCGACAGGTAAATTTAGAAGTGAATAGGGGTGAAATCGTAGGCATTATCGGACCCAATGGTGCCGGTAAGACTACTCTGTTTTCGGTCATTTCGGGTTTTCTCAAGCCTACTGAAGGTCAGGTTATATTTAAAGGTAAGAATATAACCGGTTTGCGTCCCAGCGCAATTTGCAAAGAGGGCATTACAAGGACATTTCAAATAGTGCAGCCTTTTCCTGGAATTACCGTGCTAGAAAATGTACAGGTGGCAGCTTTCAATCGTTTAACAGGAACAAAAAGTGCCGCTGAAAAAGCTGAAGAAATACTCGATTTTGTCGGTCTGTATAGCAAAAAAGACGCCCTCGGCAGTAATCTGACAGTTGGCGAAAGAAAACGTTTGGAAGTTGCTAAAGCGCTGGCTACTGAGCCGGAATTGTTGCTACTGGATGAAGTTATGGCCGGCTTAACTCCCGTCGAAACCGATACTACTATTTCCCTGGTTAAAAAAATCCAGGATAAAGGCATCACCGTTTTGCTTATCGAACATGTAATGAAGGTAATCATGTCTCTGGCCCAGCGTATTGTGGTATTAAACCATGGCGAAAAGATAGCTGATGGAGACCCGGAGACTGTCAGCAAGGATCCTAAAGTTATTGACGCTTATTTAGGAGGGGTGGCGACCGGTGCTTAAAGTTAAGGATTTACAAGTATCGTATGACGGGATGGTCGCCTTAAGGGATGTTTCTATCCAGGTAAATGAAGGAGAACTGTTGGCTATTGTCGGCTCAAACGGTGCAGGTAAAACTACTCTGCTAAATACAATATCAGGTATCATTCGGGCTGATAAAGGCAGCATTGAATTTATGGGTGAAAGGATAGACAAACTAGAACCCTTTGAGATCGTTAACAAAGGCGTTGTTCAGGTTCCGGAAGGGAGAAAACTCTTCCCGCGCATGACTGTAATGGAGAATCTGGAAATGGGCGCTTATGGCCCCCAGGCCAGCAGCCAAATAAGCGAGACTATGGAGGTGGTATTTGAATTACTACCCCGTCTTAAAGACCGTGCCAAGCAATATGCCGGTACCCTTTCCGGCGGAGAGCAACAAATGGTTGCCATTGGCAGGGCCTTAATGGCCCGGCCCAGGTTACTGATGCTTGATGAGCCCTCCCTCGGCTTGGCTCCTAAAATAGTCGACCTGGTGCTAAAAACAGTAATAGATATTAATAAGCAGGGTACTACCGTTGTTTTGATAGAACAAAACGTAGCCTATTCCTTAAACATATGTAGCAGGGCCTATGTTTTAGAAAACGGCGCAATTGTGTTAGAAGGGAAAGGGTGTGACTTGCTGGGGGACGAGCACGTTAAGAAGGCATACTTAGGCATATAAACTGGAGAACTGGAGGGAGATTATTGTGGCTGAACTAGTTATTCGCAACGCCAGGATTACCAATGAAGCTAACAGCTTTAGCGCTGATATTGAAGTAAATCAAGGTATAATAACTGCAATATGTGCTTTAGGTACTGCCGGGGCCGGAGAAGTAGAAATTGACGCTAACGGACTGGATGTATTGCCGGGCTGCATAGATATGCATGTCCACTTTAATGATCCCGGCTTTATTCACCGGGAAGATTTTGCCAGCGGCACCAGGGCGGCGGCTGCCGGGGGAATTACGATGGTAGTTGATATGCCTCTGGCAGGCAAACCTACCGTAATTAATACTGAAGCAGTGCTTGCCAAGAAAAATGCCGTTGCTTCTAAGGCCTATGTTGACTATTGCATCTGGGGCGGTCTTGTAGATAATAATATTGGCGAAATGGCTGCTATGGCCAAAGAGGGTATAGCAGGTTTTAAAGCCTTTATGGCCGACGCTGGTCCTGATTTTCCTTTCGTGCAAAACGACGTTCTGCTGGCCGGGATGCTGAAAGCAAAACAGCTGGGTTCACTGATAGCGCTCCATTGTGAGGATGATAAGCTGGTTAAATACCTGGAGGAACAGGAGCAAAGCAGGGGTAATACTGATGTGCCGGCTTTCCTTCGTTCCAGGCCGCCGTACACCGAAACTATTGCGGTCAATACAGCGGTGACCCTGGCAGCGGCGGCTGGAGCGCGGGTCCATATCTGCCATGCCAGCCTGGCCGCCAGTGTCGCTATAGTGGAGGCGGCCAGGGATAAGGCGCCGGCAATTACTATTGAAACCTGCCCCCACTACCTGGTTTTAGATACGGAAGATTTTAAAGCTATTGGCCCGGTGGCCAAGTGCTCGCCGCCCATACGGTCCCGCGAAGAAGTCGAAGCTTTGTGGGGAAAGGTTTTCGACGGTTCCCTCGACGTGATCGGTTCGGACCACTCCCCCTCAACTTGTGACGAAAAGGAAGCGGGTAAGGGTAATATCTGGCAGGCCTGGGGCGGTATTAACGGCGTGCAGACTATGATACCCCTGCTTTTGGAGGAAGGAGTACGCAAACGTGGCCTGCCTTTAAAGCGCCTGGTGCAGCTGGTGTCCGCTAACCCGGCTAAAATCTTGGGTATTTATCCCCGTAAAGGGACGATCCAGGTAGGCTCGGACGCTGATTTTACCCTTATAGACCGGGAAGGGGACTGGGAAATAACAAAAGAGAGCCTGTACTATAAGAACAGGCATTCTCCTTACTTTGGTAAAAAGGGTAAAGGTAAAGTGGTAGCGACTATTGTAAGGGGCAGGCTTGTTTATCATGACGAAAAAATTATCGGCAACCCCGGTTTTGGCCGCTATATAGAGGTAAAAAATTAATAGCTTTACAGGGGCCGGTTTCCCGGCCCCTGTAAGGAACTACAACATAATCTCAAATTTAACTCCCAGGTCGCGGATCTGGACGTCGCCGTCATAGAGGGGGGCGATCGATTCGTCAGTCGTAGCTTTGCGGGTGGCAAGAATGTAGCCGAAGGATTCTTCCAGCGGCATAATTGTTCCGTGCCATACGCCCCGGTGCAGGACAAAGGCGGTATAGCTTTCCAAAAGAAAGGCTTTGACGGAATCCGGCGCTGGCAGGGCTTCCGGATCGTTATTATCAGTAGGAGGGGCGACGGTAATAATGGCCGGACCGCCAAAGAGGGGGAAGAATCCCTGAGTAACCTTGATATGACGCTCCAGGGTTGAGAAAGTAAATTCTCGGCGCTTTAGGAGGGCATAAACAAATTCAGCTTCACCGTCATCGACTTCAAAGGGCATGCGGTCAATAAACTGGGGCGGAGTGGGCTTAAAAGGTGGAACACCGGGATCGCGCAGTATTACGTGGCCAAAAGGTTTAAAAGCCTCTTTAGTCAGGGGTTGAACTTTGATAATACGCTTCTGCACCGGCTGATTGCTCCTTTCTTTTCCGGCAGGTTTGTGGCTAAGATATTGTTTAACCTGCGGGTACTTGCCTATAGTTCATAAACTACTTCTATAGAATTATGCTTGTTCCTTTTTCAA
>JAAYGJ010000259.1 GCA_012727745.1 Clostridia bacterium
AGCCAAGCCCGCCATACTGGTAGAGCAGTTCATTCCAGGGTGCACCATCGACCATTTTATTCGCCAGGCCCGGGAAATATTTAGTAAGCCACATACCAGCAGGCAAGAAATACATGTTAGCTATGCTGTGCTCGAAACCGGTAGCCACAAAGGCCATGATAGGAAACCAGATACCAAAAAATTTGCCAATTACGTCTTGCGCTGTAATGCCCAGCAAAATGGCTACATTGACCAGCAAGTTACAGGCAATACCGGCTAAAAATGCTGACCACAAACCCATACCGCCTACAGACTTGTAGGTCAGAGTTTTAGCGACGGCAATAGTTACCGCCGTCAAGCCAAAGACATTAGGCTCGGCAGCCACAAGGTTACCCTGGGTAAAGGGACCAATCACCATTATATAAGCCCAGAAAAGGGAGCCAAAAAAGTTGCCGATGTAAACAAAAACCCAGTTACGCAGCACCTTACCCCAGCTACTTCTTCCCAACATGGTAGCTAAGGGCACCAGCATGGCATCCCCGGTAAATAGTTCCATCCCTGTCAGGACAATGGCAATTAAGCCTACCGGGAAAACAGCGCCCAGGACCAGTTTGCTTATGCCGGCTCCAAGAAAATTAGCTGCTTGCGTACTACAAACCGTAGCCAGGGCAGCACCGACGGCAATATAAAGGCCGGCCATAAAACCTCTTAACAATAATTGCCCTACTGGCAAATCGCCCTTAGCTTTACCGGCGTTGGCTGCCAGGTTTACTGTTACAGCAGGAGCATTGAAACCCATAGTAATACAAACCTCCCTCCTTAAGTCTCAGAAAATAAGTGAAATTATTTACATTCGTTCCTTGCTGTTTTTAGTTAATTTTTATTTGCCTCGCTTATATTGACTGCTACCTTTACTCACCTGCGCCAAACCTTAAGGTAATTCCCTAATATAAAAAGCAGAAGGGCTACTCCTTTCCACATGCGGGAGGCAAAGCCGTTTCCAGCTTTATCCTGTCGGCTTTTTTCCCGGCAGCAACCCTCTGGAATAAAGGCTCGGAGTACCTTCTTAAGCTTATTTTTCAACAAACATACCCAGGTAGATTTCTCCTACCTTGACTTATACTATGTATTTGCCTCTATGCAGTCCCTGGTGCCAGGAGGTATGTATTTGCTTCCATTACCGTAATGCCGACCGGCACTTTTGCCGGTCGGCCTTTAACGGTAACGAACAAAAGCTGCTTATCTTGCTTCCTTAATATAAACCCCTGGCTTTGCTAATATTCAATGAAGCTACTTAACATCGCAACGGAGACAACGGGCAGCCTCAGCTACAGCCTGCTCCTCAGTATAACCCAGCTCTACTTCAGCAAAACCTTGCAGGCGTTCTGCCACATCAAGGGCTCTACCGTGTACGCGAGCTGTTTTTTCTTCGATAACCGGTGCTGTCCGTTCCCGTACATACTTCATTTCAGGTACTACGACCCCGTCGCCGTCCAGGAATTGGTCTATTGCCACAGCTGCCTTTTTGCCAGCTGCAATAGCCCCGATCACTGTGTCCGGACCGCTGACACAATCGCCGCTGGCAAAAACGCCTGCTACATTGGTGCGGCAGTCTTTTTCGCCGGCAACAATGGTACCCCAGCGGGTCGTCTCTATGCCTTCAGGTACGCTTTCGGGGTCAACTTTGTAGCCGATAGCAGCAATAACTGCATCCACCGGCAGGTCGAACTCAGCACCTTCAATAGGTACCGGGCGCCGCCTGCCGCTGCGGTCGAACTCGCCCATACGCTGGCGGGCACAAGTTACAGCTACTACTTTTCCGTTTTCACCTTTTATTGCTACCGGATTGACCTGACAGGATATCTTAATTCCTTCTTTTTCCGCTTCTTCGATTTCTTCCCTGAGGGCCGGCATGTCTTCCTTCTGGCGCCGGTAGAGGATATGAACTTCTTTGGCTCCGAGGCGTAGCGAAGAACGAGCAGCATCAATAGCCACGTTGCCGCCGCCGATTACTGCCACAACTTTGCCTTTGACATCCATTTCCTCGCCCAGGTTGAGCTGCCGCAGGAAATTAACTCCGGCATAAACACCTTGCAGGTCTTCTCCTTCAATACCCATTTTCTGGTCTTTTTGGGCGCCGATGGCCAGGTAGATAGCATCATAACCTTTAGCTTTTAGGTCATCCAAGCTGAAGTCACGGCCCAGAGCCTGGCCCAGCTTCAAATCTACGCCCAGTTCTAGGATGCTATCGATTTCCGCCTGCAATGTTTTCTTCGGCAAGCGATATTCAGGAATACCAACCGCCAGCATACCACCTGCTACCGGCAGGGCTTCATAGACTGTTACAGCATAGCCTTTGATAGCTAGGTAGTAGGCTGCCGTCAGCCCGGCCGGACCGGCCCCCACAATGGCCACCTTCTTGCCGTTAGGCGGGGCTACTTCAGGCTTGGGCCGCTGGCCATTTAACTTCATCGCATAGTCAGCCGCGAACCTCTTTAACTCGCGGATTGCAACCTTCTCATCAAGTTTAGCCCGGTTGCACTTGCCCTCGCAGGGATGGTGGCAGACCCGTCCGCAGACTACCGGGAAGGGGTTCTCATTGCGAATTACCTCATAGGCCTCGGCAAAGCGCCGCTGGCGAATAAGGTCTACATAAATAGGTACATCAACATTGGCCGGACAGGTATTCTGACAGGGCGAATTAAAGAGAGCTGCGCAAACGCTGGCCCGGCAATATTTGTCGCGAATATGCTCTAAATACTCCTCGCGGAAAAATCTAATCGTGCTTAAAACCGGATTGGGCGCTGTTTGTCCCAGACCGCAAAGGGCGGTTGTCTTGATTTGTTCGCCTAATTCTTCCAGTAGGTCTATATCTTCTTCGCTGCCTTCGCCTTTGGAGATGCGTTCCAAAATTTCCAGCATGCGAGTGGTGCCAATCCGGCAAGGAGTACACTTACCGCAAGACTCGTCCTTAACAAAGTCAAGGAAGAACTTGGCCAGGTCAACCATACAGGTATCTTCGTCCATAATGACCAGACCGCCGGAACCCATAATCGTACCCAGAGCATTAAGAGAATCATAGTCAATAGGTGTATTAAGGTGTTCTGCGGGGATGCAGCCACCGGAAGGACCGCCGGTCTGGGCAGCCTTGAACTTCTTGCCGCCAGGGATACCGCCGCCAATGTCATATACAACTTCTCCCAAGGGCGTACCCATCGGAACTTCGGCCAGACCATTATTGTTAATATTGCCGGCCAAGGCAAAGACCTTGGTGCCCTTGCTCTTTTCTGTGCCGATACCGTTAAACCATTCCCATCCTTTGTTGATAATTACCGGCACGTTGGCAAAAGTTTCTACGTTATTGATAATTGTAGGCTTGCCCCAGAGACCAGATACTGCCGGGAATGGCGGCCGCGGTCTGGGTTCACCACGCCTGCCCTCGATCGAGGCCAGTAATGCCGTCTCTTCACCGCAAACAAAAGCACCGGCGCCAAGACGAATTTCCAGATCAAAATCAAACCCGGAATTAAAAATATTTTTTCCTAATAGGCCTTTTTCTTTAGCCTGTTCGATCGCCAGTTTTAGACGGTTAACAGCGATCGGATATTCAGCACGGCAGTAGACAAAACCTTTGCTGGCACCGATGGCATAAGCGCCGATAGCCATACCTTCTATGACGGTGTGAGGATCGCCTTCAAGAATACTGCGGTCCATGAAAGCGCCCGGGTCACCCTCGTCGGCGTTACAAACGATATATTTTTGCTGTGGTGGCTGTTTGTGCGCAAACTCCCATTTCAGCCCGGTGGGGAAACCGCCGCCGCCGCGACCCCTGAGTCCCGACTTTTTAATAAAGTCAATGACCTCGGCCGGTGTCATAGTAGTTAAAACATTGGCCAGGGCCTGGTAACCGTCACGGGCAATGTATTCATCAATAGATTCCGGATCAATAATGCCGCAGTTACGTAAAGCAATCCGTACCTGGTGCTTGAAAAAAGGTATCTCGGAAAAATCCTTAACTGCTGCTTCTGTCTCCGGTTCTTTATAGAGCAAGCGCTCCAATATCCGGCCTTTGACAAAGTGTTCTTCCACCAGTTCCTTGACATCTTCGGCATGGACCTGGGTATAGAACACTCCTTCCGGATAAACCATCATGTTAGGACCGAAACGGCAAAAACCAAAACACCCGGTATCAACAACCTGTACTTCTTTATCCAGTCCCCGCGCTTCCAGCTCCTTGACCAGAGCCTCTTTGGTAGCCCGGCTTCCCGACGCATCGCAACCGGTACCAGCGCAAATGAGGACATGGGCACGATAAAGATGCATTTAGCTTTCCCCCCTGTTAACAACCCACTCGCTAACAATAATACCGTTAACTACATGCTGGGCTACGATTTGCCTTGCTTTGGCGGCATCGACCTTGCCATAAGTTACCTTGGGCTTGCCCGGTATAATAACGTCTACCAGCGGTTCCTCAACACAAAGGCCGATACAGCCTGTCTGGGTTACGGCAACGTCCGTCAATTTACGTTTGCCCAGTTCGTCGAGGATAGCGCTTAAAACCTCCCGGGCTCCGGCAGCAATCCCACAAGTTCCCATGCCTACAACTATTTTGGCCTTCTGGCCCGCTTCTCGCAGGCGGATAGCTTCCAGCTGTTCTTCTTTTAACCGTTTCAGTTCGTCAAGGGACTTAATCACTCACCCTCACCTCCGTACTATTCTACCAGTTCCCTATTAAGGGTAGCAGTGCAGTTACTAATTCCTACCCCATTAGTTATACTGCTCTAGCGCTTTTACTGCCGTATCTGGCTTTAAAAGCCCGTGGGCATGCTTGTTGACCATCATCACCGGGCCCAGGCCACAGGCTCCCAGGCAGCGGACAACTTCCAGCGAAAACTTGCCATCATCAGTGCTATCGCCGGCCTTAATACCCAGGTTTTCCTCGAGGCGCTGGATAATCTCCGGAGCACCCTTAACATAACAGGCCGTACCTTTGCAAACTGAAACCTGGTATTTGCCTTTGGGCTTAATAGAGAAATAATGGTAAAAAGAAATCACGCTATAAACTTTACTAAGAGGTACCCCCAGCCCCTTAGCAATAACCTCCTGCACCTGTTGAGGCAAGTAGCCAATCAGTTCCTGCGCCTTGTGCAAAACCTCAATTAGCGCCGAAGGTTGACCACGATAGGCATCAATAATCTTATTGAGTTCTGCCCACTTGGATTCGCAAGCGCAAGCTTCCACACTAATACCTCCTGTCCTGTATTATAAAATAAATAAAAATTTGAGCTGTAAAAAGCTCAGGCAAATATTTACCTGCACGTTTATGAAACAAATAATAGATAATTATGTTTTGCACACAATAATATGCTTTTTGTGCAGGTCATTCACAATTTTACTTTCAACACCTCCCTGGATTAGTGTTTGTTATATACATCACATGTTAAGTTATGCCTCTGTTAAAAATGATCATAAAAAGATCATATATATGTATTCTACTTAATTCGAATAAGTCCTTTTACGTTCTGGAGAATATTTATCTTTAGTAAGGATATAATTGCTATAAATTTTTATATTGGCTTGTGAAAAATAGTGCATTGTAAACAGCAATCGCTAGTAATAACTTTCACAAGATAAGGGCGTCTTTTTTCCATCTAAAATTATTCTGCAACAACAGCCATTTTCCTTTTAAGTTACCAATAAAAATTTTTCTAATCTCCTTTTCTTTTCCCTGGCAGTTGTTGTAGCCGCCACAGGAGTGTGCTAT
>JAAYGJ010000260.1 GCA_012727745.1 Clostridia bacterium
CTTTATGACTGTTACCAATATTTATACCGGTGGTAACCTGTATGGAGTAACAGGTACCGGTTACGAACCTAAAGGGCGCTTCCTGGGTAAAAATGAGGAAGAGATTAAACCAACTGATGTGTCCAACTTACATTTAATGCTTCTGGGGGGATTGTTAAACAATGATGCCAGGCTTGAAAAAAAAGAGCAGGGCTATGATATAATAGGTGACCCTACTGAAGGGGCGCTGGTAGTGGTAGCCGCTAAAGCAGGGCTAGAGCGGGAACAAGTAGAAAAGACCTATCCCCGTTTAGCTGAAATACCTTTTGATTCTGATCGTAAAATGATGACTACGTTCCATTCCATCGAAGGAACAGTACGGTCATTTACCAAAGGAGCTCCTGATGTACTATTGGCTCGTTGTACCAGCGTGCTGACTGTTAACGGGGTTGAGCCTCTGACGGAGGAAATCCGGAGCTTACTATTGGATACTAACACGGAGTTCGCTTCCCAGGGACAGCGGGTACTGGCTTTAGCCAGCCGTGAGTGGCAGGAAATACCTGAGAAAGCAACCACAGAAAATAGTGAGCAGGACTTGACTTTTATCGGTTTCTTTACCATGCTGGACCCTGCCCGTCCTGAGGCCGGCGAGGCGGTGGATGTTGCTAGCGTGGCAGGCATTCGTTCGGTAATGATTACCGGTGATCATCCACAAACGGCAAAAGCTATTGCCAAGGAACTGGATATCTGGCAGGAAGGCACAGGAATCCTAACTGGTGCTGAACTGGATAAAATGGATGATGAACAACTAAAGCAGGCTGTTATTAACACCTCAGTTTATGCCCGCGTGTCGCCAAAAGATAAATTGCGGATCGTGGAAGCCCTTAAAGCGAATAACCAGGTGGTCGCCATGACCGGTGACGGTGTCAATGACGCGCCGGCCTTGAAAAGAGCTGATATCGGAGTGGCGATGGGGATTACCGGCACCGAGGTTTCTAAAGAAGCTGCTGACATGGTGCTCTTGGATGATAATTTTGCTTCCATCGTCAGGGCGGTGGAAGAGGGGCGCACTATCTACGAAAATATTCGCAAGACGATTCAGTATCTCCTGTCCTGTAATATTGGCGAGATCGTTGCTATTTTTACCGCTATTTTAATGGGTTTGGGCAGTCCTTTGACTCCCATACAAATCCTGTGGATGAACCTGGTTACTGACGGCCTGCCGGCTCTGGCCTTGGGTGTGGAGCCGCCGCAAGCAGGGGTTATGAAATTAAAACCCCGTAAACCTAAGGAAAGTATATTCGCCGGGGGCATGGGTTATAGCATTGTCTGGCAAGGGATTCTCATCGGTTTGCTTTCCTTGACGGTTTACTGGGTGGCTCTAAGCTGGGGGCGGACTCTGGAACAAGCCCATACCATGGCTTTTGGCACCATGGCCCTGTCGCAGTTAGTACATTCCTTTAATGCTCGCAGTTTAGATCAATCCCTTTTTAGCCTTGGCATAACTAGCAACCGTAACTTGGTATACGCCTTCTTGGCTTCATTAACGCTGCAACTGATGGTAATGCTTCTTCCCGCCTTACAAGGGGTCTTTGATACAGCGAATCTGGCCTCTAGCGACTGGTTGCTGGTCATAGGTGCTTCTTTAGTACCTCTCTTGGTAGTAGAAATCAGTAAAGTCTTCATCCGGACGATGCCCGGTTATGCTGGTGCCAGGTAATAAAAAAATGATAATCCGATAACTACGAGGAGCCTGCTTTTTAGATGCTCCAGGTGGGGTTAGGAGTGCCGGAAGGCACCCAATCCCACTTGTTGCATCGCAATATGCGCGGTGTTTGAAGTATTCGGGGATGACACCTTTTTAAAAGTTTATTTTCCAATCAGAATAATAACAAATGACAACCAAAGGTTGACAGCTTTTAAGGTTCATGATAGACTAAAATTGTGTAAAGGTAGGAATTGTATGTCTCTAGTGTACCCTGGTGGGGTATAAATTTCTCTACTGGAGGTCGAGTGGTCAGACGGCTGACCGGAGGCACCTCTGGTACTTAAATGCAGGGGTAGTGTTCCAGGAGTTGATGCAGGGAGCGAAAGGGGGGATAATATTCAGATTATTGTACAGTAAATTGCAGCTTTGAAAATTTTGTAGCAAAATTTTTTGTGGAAGGGACGAAAGCATGGCGAAGTTGCTGGAGTATCAGGGAAAAGGATGGCTGAAGAAGGCCGGGCTGCCGGTACCTGAAGGAAGGGCGGCATCGACACCGGAAGAAGCCAGGCAAATTGCTGAGGAAATTGGCAAGCCTGTGGCAGTTAAAGCCCAGGTGCAAGCCGGCGGCAGGGGTAAAGCAGGGGCAGTCAAACTTGTAGACACTCCGGCAGAAGCCCAGGAAGCGGCGGCGGCTATCCTCGGCACAGAGATTAAAGGTTACCCGGTCCGGCAAGTGCTAGTTGAGGAAAAACTGGCCATAGCAAAAGAATATTATATGACCTTTATTGTTAACTCGGCTCGGAATGCCAGGTGCCCTATGTTAATGTTTAGCACCGAGGGCGGCATGGACATTGAAAGTGTTCCTGAAGAAAAAATTTTTAGACTATTAGTTTCGCCAATCAGGGGCCTGAAGACTTATGACGCTATTGAGCTCTGTGAAGAAGCTGGTATCCCCAACGAACAGCTC
>JAAYGJ010000261.1 GCA_012727745.1 Clostridia bacterium
ATCCAGACCTGGGACTGTTCGTCTCCCTGCCTGGCTTTTTCTAGCATCTGCGGGTAGACCGTCTCCAGTAGTTTGAAATAGATGTTTTGCAGTTTTGCCAGATCTACTTCAAAAGGCAAAGAGCGGACCAGTCCGATTATATTATCAAGATGTTCGATGAGGGCAAGGTTTTCAGGCTCATTACGTAACTGTTCACCTAGTTCGGCCAGGGTCTGTTTCAGGACATAACTCAGCTCAGCGCCATCGAGGGGTATATCCAGGGCGGCAGCTTCACCCAGCAGGGTCTTAATACGTTTCAGGTCAAGCTTGGGAGCGGCGAAAGCCTGCCCCAGTTGGGCGTTGAGCACGAACTCGGCAGCGGTGAATAGAGCCCGGGGCTGGGGAGTATGCAGGTCCTTCAGGAAACGCATCAATGACACGTGGCGGTTATAGATGCGCTGGAAAACTGCTGCTACTTCTGCCAGAATATTTTCCAGGATGAGATCCAGGATCATCCGCTGTTTATCCTTAAAAAGCTGTTTAAGGGTATAGGTGGAACCGGCAAAGTGTTGGTCCAGGAGACGGATTACTGCGTTATAATCAGCCCGCTCAAAAGCATCGCCAAGTTCCTGCAGCATCCGCTGGTAGGACTCTTCATCTTCATAGAGCCGTACTCCTCCGGTCAGGTTGTGGTTACCCAGGTGTACAACCCCGTAAATAACCTTTGCTGACCTCCGAGTAATCTGGGAGGTGATCTGTACCCGGCCCAGAGAGAGTTTAGCCGCCCCGGCGGAGCGTTGCTGGTGATCTTCCCGGTCAATATCGTAGCAGAAAATGCGGGAATGATCGTCGTAATCTTCAAATAGGGAAGAGAGGGCATAGTGGCCTACTACTTTGAGGAGGTCAACCATTCCCGGTTTGACGAATTTCTCGTATATATAGGCGCCGTCCCGGTGCTCGGGGATATTGCTTTTGGCCCGGGCCAACATTTCTAGGAAATGGGGCTCGGGTGACTCATTAAATAATTTTTGCGCCAGCTGGATGACCCGTCCGGCATACTTAATTATCTGTACTGTCTCAATTCCGGAAAGCTCATCAAAGAACCAACCGCAACTGGTATACATCAGCATAGCATGGCGCTGCAGTTCCAGCAGTTTTAGGACTATCCCCTGGTCTTCCTGGTTGAGTTCACGGCTGGCGTTCCTTTCCAGGTACCGTTGCAGGTTCTCGGGGGAACGGTCAAGGACTACTTCAATATAGTCATTGCGTGCAGCCCAGGGATCTTTGAGATACTGCCGGGCCAGTTCTTCATACTTGGGGGCTAAAGTATTGCGTAACCAGTTGAGGGCGTCTCTTAGGGGAGCGCGCCAGTTCTGGTTCCAGCCCGGGTGCATGCCGCTGTTGCAGCCACAATTGCTGCGCCAGCGTTCAATGCCATGGGCGCAGCTCCAGGAGCTATTATCGATTATTTCCGCCTCGTAGGTAGGCGGGTGTTTTTCCAGGTACTCACCATAATTGGTGATGCGGGCCAGGTTGTTTTTTTCAATATAGTGGAGGGCATAGGCCAGTGCCATATCGCCATGGGGGTGGTGGTGGCCGTATGTTTCGCCGTCAGTGGCTATATTAACCAGATGGGGTGTATTGTCGTCGTCCCTAAAGACACTGAGTAAACGTTTGGCAAAACGTTCACCGTTGGCCAGCAGTTTTTCAAAGGCAACGGCCCTCGATATTTCACCGTTATAGAAAAAAACCACAATGGTACGTCCTGATTTGGGCAGATAGACTTGATAGGGCCTGGTAGTATCGATGCCCCCGGTAATATCCTGCCAGTTTTCGCTGTTAAGGGGACGCAGGCGCCGGGCCTGCCAGGGAGCCAGGATAGTGAAACGGATACCGTGTTCTGCCATTATGTCCAGGGTCTCCATGTCGACGGCCGTTTCCGGTAGCCACATGCCTTCCGGTTGGCGGCCGAACCGATGTTCGAAGTCTTTGATCCCCCAAATTACCTGCGTGTATTTATCGCGCTGGTTGGCCAATGGCATGATCATGTGGTTATAGGCCTGGGCCAGGGCAGAACCGTGCCCGGAAAAATTGCGCCGGCTTTCCCGGTCAGCTTCGATAATGGCTTCATAGGTTTCGGGTTCATTGTCTTCCATCCAGGAAAGTAGGGTAGGGCCAAAATTGAAGCTGATTTTACTGTAGTTATTAACTATTCGCTTAATCCAGCCCTCACTATCCAGAATGCGGGAAGCGCTGTTAGGCGCGTAACATTCAGTAGTAATCCTTTCGTTCCAGTCATGGTAAGGATAAGCAGAATCCTGCAGCTCGATATCTTCCAGCCACGGGTTTTCCCGGGGAGGCTGATAAAAATGGCCGTGAATACAGAGGAAACGTTCCATTGTGCCTTATGCCTCCTTTATTCGCTCAAACAACAAGCATGTTCTGGCAGCAATAGTAAGCTGGACCTTTCCCGTGGCGGTGAGCAAAGCTGGTACAGCAGTCCCCTTACCCAGCCACTTTTCCTCAGCACTGTCCAGGTGCTTGCACCAGCTGCCTGCCTTTAAGGGCAGAGTAAGAGTTACGTTTTCGCTGTTAAAGGAAAAGAGCAGGCAGACTTCGTTGCCGTTGCTCCAGCGGTGTACCAGCAGCACCTGTTCTTGCTGGTAGGGAATGACTTCCAGGTTGTCCAGGCTGAGGTTCGCCAGGGCCGGCAGTTCCCGGCGCAGCCGCAGCAGTTGCTGGTAATAGCGGCGCAGCCGGCGATGTTTTTCC
The DNA here is from genome assembly GCA_012727745.1 of Clostridia bacterium. Lineage (GTDB taxonomy): Bacteria > Bacillota > DSM-521 > Neomoorellales > Neomoorellaceae > JAAYGJ01. The sequence goes on from JAAYGJ010000261.1 coordinate 2,752, forward strand.
TGCTGCAGCAGCTGGTGCTGCAGGCGTGAACGCAAAAAAGTGTTTTTTGCCTGCGGGTTTGGCACTTTAACGTCCCAATCAAAAGCAGCAAACTCTTCTTTGCGCCCCTCTTGTACCGCTTCAGCCAGCTCCGGGTCGGTATGGCTGGTAAAATACTGGAAAGGTGCTGTTTCGCCGTACTCTTCACCCATAAACAGCAGCGGTATGAAGGGAGAGAGCAAAACTATCGCGGCAGCCAGTTTTAGCTCGCTAAAGCCGACCAGGTTGCTTAATCTCTGCCCCCTTACCCGGTTGCCCACCTGGTCATGGTTCTGGGCATAGACTACGAATTGGCAGGCTTTAGTCAGCTGGGGCCGCCGGCCGTGGCGGCGCTGCCGGTAGGGAGAGTACTGGCCGCTGTAAACATAGCCTTCCCGGAAAACCCGGGCCAGATGCTCCAGGCAGCCGAAATCTTGATAATAACCGTCCTGTTCCCCGGTTAGCAGGGCATGCAGGGCGTGGTGGAAGTCATCGCTCCACTGGCCGTCAATCCCATAGCCCCCTACTGCCTGTGGCTGGATCAGCCGGGGGTTGTTGAGGTCGCTTTCGGCAAAAATATAAACCCGCCGTTTCAGCTTTTCGCCTTCCCGGTGCACAGCTTGAGACAGCTCTTCCAGAAAAGGTATAGCTGAATTATCAATGATGGCATGTACCGCATCCAGCCGCAGGCCGTCAATATGAAATTCTCTCAGCCAGTAGAGGGCATTATTGATAAAGAAACGCCGTACTTCGTCGCTGCCAGGGCCGTCAAAATTAAGGGCCATTCCCCAGGGTGTGTGGTAACGGTCACTAAAGTAAAAACCAAAGTCACCAAAGTAGTTTCCCTCAGGGCCTAAGTGGTTATAAACCACATCGAGAAATACAGCCAGGCCCAGGCGGTGGCAGCTGTCTACCAGTTGTTGCAACTCTTTCGGCCCGCCGTAAGAATTTTGCACGGCGTAAGGATAGACACCGTCGTAGCCCCAGTTGCGCTGGCCGGGGAATTGGGCCAGCGGCATCAGTTCAAGGGCGGTTATTCCCAGCTGGCGCAGGCTTTCCAGATGGGGGATTATTGCGGCAAGGGTGCCTTCTGCGGTAAAAGTACCAACATGTAACTCGTAAAAGACCAGCTCCTGCTGGGCGGGGCCGTGCCAGCATTGATCTGACCACTTAAATGCAGCTGTATCTACTACTTGAGAAGGGCCGTGAACGCCCTGGGGCTGGTAGCGCGAAGCAGGATCAGGACGCTCTTTTTCACCGTCAAGCAGGTAATAATAGAGGCTGCCGGGCTGGACTCCTTTTATATCGCCGTAGAAGTAGCCCCTCTCTCCCTGTATTAAAGGCACTTCTTGCCGCTCAGGCGTTAAAATACGTACGGCGACGCTTTCGGCCCGGGGAGCCCAGACACAGAAGCGGCAACAACCGTTGCCCAGGTAGGTAGCGCCCGGGTTCAGATTAGGACTCATACTGGCACACCTCGCATACAAATTCAGGCTCTATTATCCTGGCTGTGTTCGGAAGAAAGCAGGGCACTGTTGCCGGCCAGTCATCTAATTGTTGTTACGCAGGCGGTTTAGCTCCTGCAATGTTTGCAGCAACTCCGACTGGGTACTGAATTCTTCCAGAGCATAGCGGGCTTTGCGGCGCCAGTTGGGCCGGGCCTCAGCCGAGGTGCCGGGAACGTTTTGCGGCTCCATTTCCTGCCACAGGTCTTCCAGGTTGACCAGCAAAATATTGGCCGGGCTGGCAGCCAGGTACTTCAAGCAGGCCCGGGTCACTTCTTTTACTTCAGTGGTGGCGGTCCGGAGTTGCCCTTGCCGGTACAAGAAGAGGGCTAAAACTGCCTTTTCAAGCTTGCTCTTTTGCCGCCAGGAGGCGGCAAAAGGGGGCATGTCATGGGTATTCAAGCAGACCAGCGTTTCAGCTTCGATAGGGCGCAGGGCCTGGCGCGGTTGGCCGCTGTATTCATAGGGCAACACGTACATGCGTTTAATCCGATGGCGGGCCATAACCTTGCGAATGTAAGCTGGCACCGTGCCCAAGTCCTCGCCGACCAGCAAGGCCTGGTGACGCCAGGATTCCAGACATAAAATGGCATATAATTCCTCCGCATGGTAGCGCACGTAAACTCCTTCGCTAGCTTTAAGGCCCCGGGGTATCCAGTAGAGGTGGTGCAGCCCCATTATATGGTCCAGGCGCAGAGCTCCTGCATAACGCAAGTGGTTCTGGATACTGGCAATGAAGTAGCGGTAACCTTGTTCCCGCAGCCGCTGTGGGTGCATAGGTGCTATTCCCCAGTCCTGGCCGCCGGTGAAAAATGCGTCTGGCGGGGAGCCGCCGCTGGCGGTCAGGACAAAAGTCCTGCGTTCCCACCAGACATCGTAGCCGCAGCAGTGCACTCCCAGCGGGTAGTCCAGGTACAGGCGCTGCCCCTTTTGCCGGGCCCGGGCAGAGATTTTTTGCAGCTGCTGCTGGACCAACCACTGCACGTAGAGGTGGTAACGGACAACTTCGGGGCTGTAGTCGCCCTGACGCAGGTTTCCTTCCCGCATCCGCTCTGGCCAGTAGGGCCAGGTACAGCACTGCTGCTCGGTGGTTGCCCGGAATTGGGCATAGTTACGGGCAGCAGGGTTTGCTGTCAGCCACTGCTGCAAGGCAGCCTGCCGCTTGCCGGCTGCGGCAAAAAAAGCAGCGGCGCATTGTTCCAGGACTTTACGTTTCAAGGCCATGCCGCGGCGGTAGTCCACCAGCGGCGCAGAACGCAAAGCAGCAATCTCTTGTTGCAGCGAGGGCGAGTTAATTAATTCGCGCGCCTGCGGACTTATTTGCAGCTCTTCAACCTGGCTGACATCGAGGTAAAATTCGTTCCAGAACAGGCGGCTGACCGGTTCGTAGGGACTGGGGGCAAAAGGTTCATCGAGGAAGGCAGCCAGGAGCGGCAAGGTGCCAACCAGTTTGCCGCCCAACCCATGCAGCCAGTCCAGCAGTACGCCCAGGTCACCGAAGTCGCCGGCACCCCAGCTCTGCCGGGAATGGAGGGCGTAAAGGGGTAAAAAACAGCCCCAGAGCTTGCTGTTTTCGTTAGCGGCCAAGCTGTAGCTCCGGCCCGGTGCGGCAATAATTACAGCTTCATGGCAATGGCCGGAGAGCTCCAACACAAAGCGATGATAGCCCGGCGGCAGCCCGGCCGGCAGGTTGAACTGGCGTACTTGATAATTTATGCCTTCAAGGTTTACTGCCCACAGCAGGGGCAGGCTGGCCGGCGGGCGGTTCCAGCGCAGGAT
>JAAYGJ010000262.1 GCA_012727745.1 Clostridia bacterium
AAAGATATAAAGGAGGGTAAATCTCACCTGGTTATTGCTATTGGTTGCACCGGAGGCCAGCATCGTTCCGTAACCCTGGCCAATAAACTGGGCGAACTTCTGCGAGGTGATGAATACGATATAATTGTTAAGCATCGCGATGTTATCCAGCCTTCGACTTCTCTATATTAAAGGGTGCAAGCTAAAAAGGACTATAAATGCTTTCCTCTGCTGACTTACTGTAAAAAATGCTTGTTAAATTTCCAGGGAGGGCTGCAGGTTGGCTTTAAAATGGCTGTATCCCGGTTTGAAGCTTAAACGCTGGCTGGTGCTGGTGACCCTGGGCTTATTTTTACTTGTTACCGGGCTGACAATTATCTTTGATGTTACCATCTGGGCTTTTGCCGAAAAAGCTGTCAGCTGGTTTATCCTCCACACACTCGGTTCGCCTTTGCTGGGAGGACTGCTGGTTTCAGGCCTGGGACTGGCCCTGATAGTCTTTGGCATCCAGCGCCTGGCCAGTGCGCTTATTCAAGTGTTAAGGCCGGGAAACAGTGGCAACCTGTGGCAACTTTTTTATCGGCGCCAGTATCTTGCTAAAGGACCTCGCCTGGTAGCTATTGGCGGGGGGACGGGGCTGTCGGTGTTACTTCGGGGGTTGAAGAGCTATAGCCATAACCTGACTGCTATTGTTACCGTGGCTGACGATGGCGGCAGTTCTGGACGTCTGCGCCAGGAGTTAAACATCCCGCCGCCGGGCGATATTCGTAACTGCCTGGTAGCTCTGGCTGATACAGAGAAGCTGATGGAGGACCTTTTTAATTATCGTTTTCGGCAGGGAGAAGGGTTGGTCGGCCACAATCTGGGGAACCTTTTGCTGGCGGCAATGATAGATATGGTTGGCGATCTGGACCAGGCGATCCAGGAAATGGCCCGGGTCCTGGCCATCGGTGGGCGCGTTATTCCGTCTACAACCAGTCAGGTTGTTCTGGGAGCGGAGATGGCTGATGGCAGTTTTGTTTATGGGGAAAGTAGTATCCCGGCTGCAGGCAAACGGATAAAAAGAGTGTTTCTCCAGCCCGAAGATTGTCGGCCACCGGCAGCAGCCCTGGAAGCCATAGCTAACGCTGATGCCGTTATTATCGGTCCTGGCAGCCTTTATACCAGCATCATGCCCAACTTGCTGGTGCGGGAGCTGGCCGAAGCTGTGCGTAGCACTAAAGCACCAGTATTCTATGTTGCTAATATAATGACCCAACCGGGAGAGACGGATGGCTATACGGTAGCCGATCATCTCCAGGCCATTATCGATCACTGCGGGCCGGGGATGGTGGATACGGTTATCGCCCATAATGGACCTATATCAAGGGCCGCTCGCCACCGCTACAGTGAAAAAGGCGCCCGGCCGGTGATGATCAACCGTCCGGCCCTGGCCAAAATGGGTGTCAAACTGTGCCAGAGCTGGCTGGTTGACGAAAGCTTGCTGGTAAGGCACCATTCTGACCGCCTTGCGGCTTTAATTATGGAACAAGTTTACCAGTATCATTTACATTCATGGCGGCCCCAAAAGTTGCTCTACTTTTTTCATAAAAAGTTTAGCAGTTTAAATTAAAACAGCTGGCCGCTGTGATGGTGCATCTAAGATGGGAAAAATGTCTGCGGGAGATGATTAGATGGCGCTATCGTTTTCTTTGCAAACCAAAGAAGAGCTAGCGCGAATTAAGAGCCGGCGGCGCTGCTGCCGCCAGGCTGAATTGACTGCTTGCTTGCGCCTGGGTAACTTGCCGGTTATGGGGGAGGCTAAAGTAATCTTGCTGGCCAGTCCCCATGCCGTCCTAGCCAGAAATGTATACATCCTGGCTAAAGAATTGATGGAGATGCCGGTTAAAATTACCGCCAGGCGCAGGAATAGTAATGGCAGGACGATTTTTAAAGTTACAGCAAATGCTGCTGAGCAAAATGTGCAGGATTGGCTGGCGGCCAGGAAAGAGGTGCCGCAGCGCCAGTGCTGCCAGGCAGCTTATTTGCGCGGCGCTTTCCTGGTCAACGGCTCTGTTAATAAACCCTCTGGGAATCACCATTTGGAATACGTGATAAGCAAAGAAAAAGAAGCAGAAGCCACCCGCTTGCAGTTATTAATGCAGCAGCAGCAATTGCAGCCGCGTCTCAGCAGGCGGAAACGGGGTTTTGTTCTGTACTTAAAGGACAGCGAGCAAATTGTGCGGGCCTTAAGCCTGATGGGGGCCCATAATGCGGTACTGGCTTACGAAGACGTTCTGGTCTATAAAGATATGCGCAACCGTATTAACCGCCTGGTGAATTGTGATACGGCGAATTTGAGCAAAACTGTGGAGACCGGCCTGCGTCAGGCAGAAAACATCCGCTACCTGTTAAAAAATGTAGGCTGGGAGACAATACCCGCTAACCTGCAAGAAATAGCGGCTTTACGTCTGCAACACCCGGAAGCGAGCCTGAAAGAACTTGGGCAAATGCTTGTGCCGCCGCTGAGCAAGTCAGGAGTAAATCACCGATTGCGGCGCCTGGAGTTATTGACCAACAGGATTAAGGAACAAAAGCAGAGCGCTAGCGCTAAAGCTAGCTACTCTAAGTAAGGTAGCGGCGGGGTATTCACTGCCTGGTAGCTAAGGTGACAGGCAGCCAGACTGTAGTGTTTGGGGGCAGCAACAGTGAACAAGTTTTGGCCGTTGGCCGACTGCTCTCTTCCGGAGCAAGTTGGCCGGTATTACTATCGGAGGTAACAATATGCGCCGTTTGCAGACTTATCCCGTCCATAACAATAACAGCATGGCTTACTGGCGGCAAGTGGCGCCTTTATGGCGGGTTGCCTGGAATTTCATTTGGCTGACGATCAGCCGCTTTTTACCCTGGTTGCGTTTAAAAAGCTGGCTCTTGCGTCGCCTGGTAGGTATGGATGTAGACCCCACCGCAGCAGTGGGGGTGATGGTGATGCCTGACTTATTGCGGCCCGATCTTATCCGCATTGGCCCGCAGAGCATCATCGGCTACAATGCTACCATTTTAACCCATGAATTTTTGCCCCGGGCTTACCGTCTGGGCCCAGTTGAAATTGGGGCCTGGGTGCTAATCGGGGCCAATGCTACTATTTTACCCGGGGTAAGCATTGGCACAGGGGCTATTGTTGGCGCCGGGGCGGTAGTTACCAGGGATGTTCCGGCAGGGGCAGTAGTTGCTGGAGTACCGGCACGGGTAATTGGCTGGGCGGAAGCCAGCGGCGCTTGTGTGAAAGGAATGGAGTTGTGTGAGGAGTAATATGGTTAGAGGACATAGTTTCCAGTTAGGCAGCTTTTTAGCTTGGGCCAAAGGCTTACTCTGGGATAACCCCCATCAAAGCTGGTTTTTAGTTATACTGGTGATAATTAATGCTCTGGGGTCCCTCTACGGGTATTACTGGTACCGGGACCAGTTAAGCAGCACACCATTGATATGGTGGCCTTTTACCCCGGACAGCCCCTTGTCCACAACTCTATTTGCCCTGGCTCTGACCCTGGCAATCTGGCGAAAGGAGAATAATCTTTTTCGACTAATCGCCGCAACAGCAGTTATTAAATATGGCCTCTGGGCAGTAGTTTTAATTAGCGATTACTGGTTAGGCGGAGCCAGAATTGAACTGGTGGAAGCAGGCTTGTGGTTATCCCACCTGGGGATGTTTGTGGAAGGTATAATCTTTATCCGCCACTGGGCCTTTTCTTATATCGATTTGGTTGTGGTTAGTTGCTGGTTATTACTTAATGATTTTATTGATTATGCCCTGGGATGGCACCCGTACCTGTTCCGCGCTGATCAGTATAACCTGGCTTTATTAACGGCTGTCAGTCTGAGTTTGTTGCTGACTGCTTACCTGGTATTAGTTGCAAAATACTCATCGCGGCAGGAAAAAAGCTTATCAAGAAGAATATATACATAAAGTAAGATTTATATTTTTTAGTGAATTGTGGTTAAAGGGGGAAGAGAGTGTTATGCAACCGAGTATTAACCTAAGCCTGCAGCAGACCCAGAAGCTAATCATAACGCCGGAATTGCGTCAGGCTATTGTAATTTTACAGCTCTCATCCCTGGAGTTGGACAACTATATCCAACATGAACTACAGGAAAACCCCTTGCTTGAGGTGCGCGATGACGGAGAGGTTGCTGCTGCCGGCACCCAGGAAGATAACGAGGTTTATGATATTGACTGGCAGGAATATTTCGCCGACGGCAGTGATTTGGGCTATATCATGGCTTCTGCCCGAGAGGTACCCAGGGAATGGAATCAAGATAACTACCTTACCGGCCAGACAACCTTGCGGGATCACCTGATGTTGCAGCTCAAAGTAGCGGCAACAAATCAAAGGGAGCTAAATATCGGTTCTTACTTAATTGGCAACCTGGACAATAACGGCTACCTGCGGATAAGTATAAAAGAAGCAGCCTCTCACCTGAAAGAAAGCCAGGATACCGTTTGGCGGGTACTGCAATTAATCCAGCAGTTTGACCCGCCCGGGGTCGGAGCACGCAACCTGGTAGAATGTTTGCTTTTGCAAATGAAGCAGCGCGCTGGTGCCCCGCCGGGGACGGAGAAGATTATCCGTAGTTATTTAAAAGATGTAGCCGAGGGACGGATGAGTTATATTGCCCGCAGTTTGGCCCTCGACCTGGTTGACGTCCAGGCGGCGGTAGATTATATACGCTCGCTAGACCCTAAACCGGGGCGTTCATTTGCCAGCGGGCCGGATAACAGCTATATTGTTCCCGATATCGTTATTGAACGGGTAGAGGGAGAATACGTTGTCCTGGTCAATGACACAAGTATGCCCCGGTTGGGAATTAACCCCACTTACCAGATGCTAATGCGCCAGGGCGGCTTCTGCGACAAAGATACCCGCCGCTTTATTGAAAATAAACTTAACGCGGCCGCCTGGCTGATCCGCAGTGTGGAGCAACGCCGCCTGACTATTTACCGTGTAGCATGTTGTTTGGCCAAAAAACAGCGAGAATTTTTAGACAAAGGTATCAGATACTTGAAGCCCTTAAATATGCGCCAGGTGGCCGAAGAACTGGGCATCCACGAATCAACAGTTAGCAGGGCCGTGGCGAACAAGTATGTCCAGACACCGCAGGGAGTTTATGAACTAAAATTTTTCTTCGCTAATGGGTTTGAAAACAGGAACAGGGCTATGACGGCTGAATATATCAAGAGAATAATTGCTACTGCTATTGAAGAGGAAGATGCTACCTGCCCCCTGACAGACAAACAAATTAAGGAGATATTAAAAGCACAGGATATTCACATCTCCCGACGAACGGTGGCTAAATACCGTGATGAGCTCGGCATCCCGGCAGCCAGGAAACGGAAACGCTATTAAGAAAGTATAAAACCAGGCCCAGAACTAAAAATAAAAGGTCTGGTTTTAGTTTTTGTTGTGGGTATACTTCCGAAATTATATTTGGCAAGGTTATAACAGGCTCAGTAATAACGCAGCCTGTTTTTTATTGGCGAGCGAGAGAAAAAAATTTCATAAAACCAAGGTATAGAAAGAAGGAATATTTCGCCTTATGCAGAATAGTATAATTGCAACGAAATAAATTTTAGCAGAATGGCATATTAGGACGAAATTAATTTACACAACATATTTCTGGAATGGAGTTTAGAATTTTGAGAAAAAACACCGCGGTTGCGAAAAAAACAGAGACAGCTACAGTGTTAAAGATCCGAGCTGTATATAACAGCCTTGGTGATGCTGAACAAAGAGTAGCTAAGTATATTTGCGAAAATGAGGAGGAAATTATTTATCTCTCCGTTACTGAACTGGCAGAACGCTGCCAGAGCAGTGAAGCTACAGTTATCAGGGCCTGTCGCAAGCTAGGTTATAGCGGCTATCAGGACCTGAAGATAAACGTGGCCCGGGAGCTAGTAAACCCTATTGCGAAAATACATGAAGAAGCCAATTTGGACGATAGTTGTTACCAGGTACTAAATAAAATATTTAATAGCATTGCTCAAACGTTGCAATACACCAGTAAAGTAATAGACCAGCAGGAACTGGAAAAGGCCGCTCAGGCAATATTGGGGGCACCCAAAATTGATGTTTATGGTCTGGGCAACTCAGCTTCTGTAGCTAAAGACGCAGAGCATAAATTTTTGCGAGCCGGGAAAAATTGCGTTGCTTATACTGATTCCCACGCCCAGGTGATTTCCGCTTCTTTTTTAAAGCCCGGTGACGTTGCTATTGGCATCTCCCATTCCGGTAGTTCCCGGGATATTGTGGACGCATTAGAAGTAGCGCGTGAACGGGGGGCAACTACCATTTGTTTGACCAACTACGGCAAATCTCCCATTACTAAAGTTGCGGATATAAAACTTTTTACTGCTTCGCAAGAGACCAGATACCGTATTGTGGCTCTGGCTTCGCGCATTGCCCAGTTAGGTATTATTGATACTTTATATACTTATGTGGCTTTGCGTAACCATGAAGCTGCCGTTGAGGGCATGAACCAGATGGAAAGCGCCCTGAAGAATAAAAAATATTAACATCTTCCTCCAATGTTTAGGGGTGGGAGGACGGGCGTTTGCTCATATGCGTCGTATATTTAGAAGGGGATTAGATGGGACATGCAGGCGTATCTAGATTGCGTTGTTTGCCTTGTGCGGCAGTGCCTTGATGCCTCTCGCATGCTTACGGATAAGATAGAAATTCAAGAAAAGATTTTACGCCAGGTGCTGCTCGAAATAAGTAGTATGTCTTTTGAACAATCACCGCCTTATATGGCATTAAAGGTGCACCGCTTGATCCGTGAGATTGCCAGGGATGGGGATCCTTACAAAGAAGTAAAAGAGCTTTTTAACCGAGTTGCTCTAGAGCTTTATCCCGAGCTCAAGGAAAAAATCAAAGGCTCACCTGACCCATTGGAAACCGCTGTACGGTTAGCAATTGCGGGTAATATTATTGATTTTGCTGTTTCCGGGAATCTTGATAGGAATGAAGTTGAAAAAACCATCATCAATTCGCTACAGCAGCCTTTAGCTATTAATAAACTACCGCAATTAAGGGAGGCAGCCCGGGAAGCTACGTCCATTCTTTATCTAGGTGATAATGCAGGTGAAGTAGTTTTTGACCGACTTTTAATCGAAGAATTACAACCTGCTGCGAAAATAACATTTGCAGTCAAAGGCCATCCGGTAATAAATGATGCAACAATGGAAGACGCTGTTGCTACGGGGTTGACGCAAGTTGTAAAAGTTGTGAGCAATGGCTCTGATGCTCCGGGGACTATACTTGAGCTATGTTCGCCAGAATTTCAGCGGTGGTTTAAAAATACAGACTTAATTATCGCCAAAGGACAAGCAAATTATGAGACCTTAAGTGAGGCTGCAGAAAAGGTATATTTTTTGTTGATGGCAAAGTGCCCCGTCATAGCCCGTGATATTGGCTGCCAAGTGGGCGATATGGTAGTTTTACACAAAAATCGGGGGTAACTAACCTTGTGTTTCTAAAGCAACGCAAAAGAAATTAGCAAAGAAAGGAGGATAGTCGTGCTACGAATCGATGTAGAAGGGTTAAACGTAGTAATTACCGGGGCTTCCGGGGTAATTGGAATGGCTATTGCAAAAAGGTTTTTAGAAAGCGGTGCCAGGGTTTCTAATTGGGACATAGTTTACAACGAGGAGGTGCAGGAACTAGAAGAAAAATATCCTGACCAGTATTTTTTTCAGAAAGTAGATATAACTAACGAACAACTAATTAAAGAAGCAGTAAATAAAACGGCGGAAAAGTTTGGTGGCATCGACGTATTAGTGAACAATGCGGTGATAATTGCCAAAGAAAAAATCGAAGAGGTACATAAGGAATCCCTCGATAAATTATACAATATCAATATTTTAGGCTTAATTCTTGTAACCAAACATGTTGTCCCCTACTTAAAGCAGAGCAAGAGGGGCAGGATAATCAATATGTCTTCAATACAGGCATTAATTGGTACCGAAACTTATACACCTTATACCTTTACAAAGGCTGCAGTATCTGTAATCACTCGAGTCTGGGCGCTTGAGTTAGCTC
>JAAYGJ010000263.1 GCA_012727745.1 Clostridia bacterium
ATAGAGGACCAGGACGGCAATCCGGGGAATAGTAAGCCCCCGTTCCATCACCGTAGTAGTAACCAGCACCGGAAATTCACCGCGAAAAAAAGCGGCAATTGTTTCTTCTTTATGGGGATGGGCCGCATAACAGCCCCGCACCCAGTCCTTACCTGGGGCTGGCTGCGGCCAATCTCGCTTTAAGCCGGCAACAACCGCCTCTACTAGCTCAATCGTCGGCACAAATATTAGCAATTGAATACGTTGCTGCAATACCGTTTCTATGGTCGCCTGCAAGCAGCGTGGCAAACCGCCAGCTGCCGGCCATTTTAACCGTGGTTCCCTTATTATTTGCGGTAAGGGCAACGGCCGCCCGTGATGCCTGGCCGGCAGGTAAATTAACCCTGCCTGGCCCCGTCTGGCGCGGGCAGCAATTTCTGCAGGCGGGGTAGCAGTCAACCACAGGGTCTGTCCCTTTTCTCGACAGGCCCGCTCAACTGCATAATATAGCATCGGCTCCCCTGAGAGGGGATAGGCATCGACTTCATCCAGAACCACCAGATCAAAGCAGCGGTAAAAGCGTAAGGCCTGGTGGGTAGTGGCCAGGTAAAGATCAGCCGGAGCATATTTACCGTGGCTGCCGCCATAAAGAGCCTGGATGCGAACCTGAGGCCAGGCGGCCACGAAACGCTGGTACAACTCCCTGATAACCTCCCGGCGCGGGCAGGCATAGAGAACATTCCTCCCCTGGGCCAGGGCAACGGCTATGGCTCCGAAAGCCACCTCGGTTTTACCGGCACCGCAGGCAGCCCAGAGCAGGCACTGCCCCGGCTGCCGACGGCGGGCAAAATTTGCCGCCTCCCGGTAGGCGTCTGCCTGTGCTGCCGTTAAATCAAACTTAAGCCGGGGGGTCGATTCCTGTGCGGTTAGGGACAAAGGAGGTAACGAACGGCCAGCAATTGCGTACAGGGGGCGGCAACGCCGAGCCTGTCCCATCACCAGACAGTTTTCGCAGATTAAACAGTCGTCCGTCTGGCAGATCTCACAGGTGACCTGGTAAACCCTGGCTTTTTGGCCGCAGCGACGGCAGCGGGGCTGCCCATCCCCGTCATAGCCAACACCCGGCAAAAGTTCTGCCTCACCGCGCAAGTAAAGATAATGAAGCATGTCCTCCAGAGGTATGCTTAGCTCCAGCCTGTTTTCAACCAGCGCTTGCGCCGCCTCTTCCAGCCAGAGGATACGTCCGGCCAGCACTTTCCTTACGTTCTCAAGCTCAGCCGGCGGTAGCAACAGTCCGGGATCAGGAGGGCTGTTTGTCCCGGGTGAAAAGTAGCTCAACCCTACTTTAGCAGCTGCCCTGGCCAGCAGCCGCTCAACCTGGCCGGCTTTTAGCTTGTTTTTTGTTTTTAGCTGCCGTTTTAAGTACTCACAAAGAAAAGCCGCCGTACCCAGGGGTAACGGTGGCGTCAACAATCGGAATTCCTTATAGCCCCGGGCGAGCCAGTAGGCTGAATCAAGACCGGGGTTATGGCTGAGACCTATTCTGGCGCCCTGTTCACCGGTCAGCAGATAAACATAGCCACGCCAACAAAAACCGCGCAAATAACTGCGGCCTTTAAACATGCCCTTCAACTCCCGGATTATTCTTCGCGACAGGGCATTTAATTCCTTTTTTCTACATATTATTTTGTTGCCAAAATTGTTCCAGCCGCTGCCAGGCTCCTCTGAAGCTTTTTTCCTCCCGGATATCCAGGCAATATACTTTATTGCCGGCGCCAGCCGCCCCTTGCCCCTCATCAAACATTCCCGGCAGCGGCAGCACCGTCGGCGGGCAGGAATAAGGGACCAGCAAATGGCACAAAATAGCAAGGGTTGCCTGCGACGGCCGCTCAGCAATAACCCGTAACCGCCATAATGACTTACGGCGCTGACAGCGCAGAAAAAAAAGTCGCAGCAAGCCTTCCAGGAAATTCTCCTGATCACCAATTAACAGCACCAGACAGGGTTTATCAATACTTGCAACTTTCTGACGCCAGCAAATCCAGCTGTAGGCCAGGATTAACATAGCGACCGTTGCCAGTAAAATCACTGGTGCCTGGTAGCTCATGTCGCTCACCCCCTGCTCCATTCTATGCCCCAGGGGGTAAGGAAAGTGAAAGGAGGGAAACTGAGTGTCAGAATCCAGCGACGCTTGCCTGCGTTGTGGCGCTTCCTTAAGCTTTATTGAGCGTTTTGGCCTGGAAAACGCCGTCGATGTTCCCGGCAGGGGATCGCTCTGCCCCAATTGTTACCGGGAACTATCGCTGGAAGAATATGATAGTTACTTTAAAGCTTAAGTGTGGCAACAACTTCTGCCCGCAAAATTTCAAGCCGCTCTGCTTCTGCTGCTTCGGTATACAGGCGTAAAAGGGGCTCTGTACCCGAAGGGCGCAGCAGTACCCAGCTGCCATCAGCCAGAACTAGTTTAAGGCCGTCAAGGAGCAGCCGTTCCTTTACCGGCACTCCTGCCAGGCTTGACGGGGCCCAGTGCGACAATTCGTTCAAAACCCGCTCTTTGACTTCAGGAGTAACCTCAATATCAAAACGCCGGCTAAACAATCTGCCATAGCGCTCCTGCAAATCGTTCATGATTGCCCCCAGGCTGCGGCCCTGAACAGCGCGCAATTCAGCTACCAGGGCCGCAGCCAGAATACCGTCCTTTTCCGGTATATGTCCGCGAATGCTCATGCCCCCGCTCTCTTCACCGCCGAGGATGCAGTCTTTTTCCAACAGGGCCTGGCCGATATATTTAAATCCTACTGGTGTTTCAATAACCTCCAGGTTATAAGCCCCGGTCAGGCGATCCAAATTGTGGGTAGTAGCTACCGTCCGGGCAACCGGACCCCGGTAGCGGCGGTGCTGCAGTAAATGGGCCAGGATCAGGTATAAAATCTCGTTGGCGTTATAATAAGTGCCATCGCTATCAACGATCCCAAAACGGTCGGCATCGCCGTCAAGGGCCAGCCCCAAGTCAGCCCCTGTCTCTTTTACCCGCTGCGTCAATTCTGCCAGGCCCCGGGCACCGGGGTCGGGCATATAACCACCAAAAAGGGGGTCGCGGTAGTTATGGATACTTTCTACCTGACAGCCGGCCCGTTGTAAAAATTTCTCCAGATAGCCAATCCCGGCCCCGTAAAGGGGATCCACCACTACTTTCAAACGGGCTTTATTCAGAGGCTCTATTTCAATTAAACCCTGTAAATAAGCGAGGTAATCCTCCTGCGGTTCCAATTCCCGCAGCAATTCCTGTTGCCGCCCTTTTCCTAAATCCAAACGGGGTACTTCTTCCCCGGCCCCAACAGCAGCAATTTCTTTTTCAATAGCTTCGGTGACAACCGGCAGCGCCGGGCCGGCATATTCGGGAATAAACTTGACCCCGCAGTAAACCGGGGGATTATGACTGGCCGTAAACATTAAGGCTCCTGCTGCCTGCTGTTTTTTAATCGACCAGGCCGTTACCGGGGTGGGCACAGCACGGGACGGCAGGTAAACTGTAAAGCCGGCAGCAATCAATACTTCTGCGGCGGCTGTAGCAAATTCCGGCGCCAGGAAACGGTTATCAAAGCCAATCACAATTTTCCTCGCTTTAGATTTATCCTGCAGGTAATTAGCAATAGCCAGGGCAACCCGGCGCACATTGGTAAAAGTAAAATCTTCGGCAATAATAGCCCGCCAGCCATCAGTCCCAAATTTAATAGTCATAAAAAAACACCCCCATGCCTGAAATCTTATTAGCTTTTCTGCTGCGATTGTAACGGATTCTGCGGTTGATCAGTTATATCTACCGGAGCGGTTAAATTATCCTGTTTGCAGTTTATATAAACCGAACCGTCACTCCGTAGAACGGCATAATCAACCTGGCTGACATCCTGCACCCCCTGAGCCTGTAACTGCTGGAGCAGCCACTGTTCATCCAGCCTTACTTGTTCCAGGTTCTGAAAAATTATTTCCCCGTCCATAATCAATTCCACCGGAATACCCTCATAACTGGTGGGCAATTTTAGATCAGCCGGGGTCAGGGGCCTTTTTTGTGACTTGGGTAAAACACTTAATACCCCATCAGTTTCCAGAATAGCATACTCTACGTCAGCGATATCGAAAATACCTTTTTGCCGTAGCTGCATACTTAACTCATCAAGATTATAATGCATTTTTTTCATGTTGTCTTCCAAAATTTTCCCATTATGGACCACAACCGTCGCCTCACCGGCAATAAGCTTGCGGGCCGGCCGGTTGACCATGACCACATAACCAGCAATATAAGTAAAAACAGCAAATAGGGTCAGCCCCAGAAAGTGCAGCCCGGTTTGCTTGGGGCCGGTATCGGTAGCGAGGACGGCAGCAATACTGCCAAAGGTAATCCCGTTAATATAATCAAAAAAAGTTAGCTGGCCGATTTGCTGTTTACCGAGGATGCGAGTATAAAACAAAATAGCGCTGAAGGCCAGCAGGGTCTGCAAAAAAACCTCCAGGTACTACACAGCCTTGCCCCCTCTTTTAGATTAATTCTTTTTTATGGAGATAAATAAGCAAAGCAATGCCAGCAAAAACAAAAGCCAGGATCAGCAAGCCTTCAATCACCAGTTCTCGCACTTTTTTATCCTCCGTTTGCATGGCTTCATGCTGGTATTATTTCCTATAAATCGGCATAAATACAAAAAACCGCCTCTAAAGGCGGTGTCTTGACACAAAACAGAAAGCTCAAGGTGCTAAATTGTCAAGTCGTCGTTCCAGGGCAGCCAGACGTTTTTGCGCCTGTTCAATTTCCTGCTTTATGGGTGCTAAGTGCCGCTCAACTACTTCCTGCACATAACTGCGGGTTACCACCGGTTCTGCCTGCAGGGCAGCAGCAAAAGCCGGCGGCCGCGAGCTTGCTGCCAGCAGGCTTAAGCTAAACAGCAGGATCAGAAAAATATCAAGCAAATAATCATTACGCAAAGGCACTCACCTTCCCGCTGCTAGGACATGGGCATACTTTTATGACGGGATTTGCTCCCGGCAAGTTGTTTCCAGCTCAGGAAGCCCAGCTTATCAAGGCCCAGCAAAGTTAAAATAGTTAAGCCCGTCAAAATTAGCATCCCTTGGGCGGTGGTCAGGACACTGAGTAAGATAGCACTGCCCCCCAAACAAATATTTACTAGGTAGATAATAAGCACTGCCTGGCGCTGGGTTAAACCCTGGGCCAGCAGCAGATGATGCAAATGGCCTTTATCAGGGGCGAAGATAGGCCTGCGGTTCAGGTAGCGCCGAATAATAGCCAGGAAAGTATCCATAATCGGCAAGCCTAAAGTAACCACCGGCACAAAAAGGGATATTACCGTAGCGCTCTTGGTCAAACCGATAACAGCCAGGGCTGCCAGATTAAAGCCTAAAAACATGGAACCGCTGTCACCCATAAAAATCTTAGCCGGGTGAAAATTGAATGGTAAAAAGCCCAGGATGCCGGCAGCCAGGGACAGGGACAGCAGGGCTACTGCCACTTCACCATGCAACCAGGCTACCACCGCTATCGTCACTGCAGCTATAAAGGAGGTCCCCGCAGCCAGGCCGTCCAGACCATCTACCAAATTTAAAGCATTGGTTATGCCAACTACCCAGAAAATAGTCACTGGGATCGCCAATTTGCCCAGGATAAAAACCCCATCCAGCGGGTGCGTCAAAAACTCCACCCGGGCCCCAAATGCTACCAGGATACTTGCCGCCACAATCTGTCCGGCCAATTTTAAACAGGGACTCAAACCCTTAATATCATCAACTGCGCCTACCAGCATGATAAAAGTGCCGCCCAGAAAAAGGCCTAAGTAAGCACCCTGGAAATAACCCAGCCAGCAGAAAGCCGCTAGAAAACCGCCATAGATGGCCACACCGCCCAGGCGGGGCATCATCGTATGGTGAACCTTGCGGCTGTCCGGTTTATCCATTGCCCCCAACCGGGGTGCTAGTCGATATATTAAAGGTGTAAGTATAAAGCTGACGACTCCTGCAAAGACGAAGGGCAGGATCTTCACACCAGTTCCTCCTCTATTCTAACTTTTTGCCAACTGCAAAGATTAGCTCGCCCTCAGCTGCCAGTTCTTCCTCCACCCAGGCGCGGCCGTAACCCTTGCCTACCTGACCTTTCAGTCTAATAATCTCCGTCTCCAGCCGCAAAACATCTCCCGGTATTACCTGGCGGCGAAAGCGGACTTTATCCATCCCACCAAAAAGAACTATCCGGCCCTGAAATTGGGGCAGGCTCAGCAAAGCAACCGCACCTACCTGGGCCAGAGCCTCCATTATCAAAACCCCGGGCATTACTGGCTGCCCGGGAAAATGGCCGGCAAAATACCATTCGTTGCCGCTGACATTTTTTTGACCAACTGCCCGCTGGCCAGCCTCCACCGCGAGCAGGCGATCCACCAGCAAAAAGGGATAACGGTGGGGTAAAATTTCCTGGATCGCTGTCAAATCCATGGCGTCACTTCACCTTAATGCAAAATTAAAAAATAGTAAGGAATGTATTCGCCATGCATCAACTATTTCCTGCTTGTCTTAATGACCCCTTTGCAGCCGCTTAAGGAACAGCCCTCTAATAATCTTTATTTCTTCAAGACCCAGGCAAAGTCCCAACCCTGCAAATACCAGCACTCCAGCTGCAACTAAGACCCCTGTTCTAAGCAGGAGGCCCAACGGTGAACCCTGCCAGGCAAACACTGCCAGTGTCTGCCCAGCGAACCAGACCAGCAGCCCCATCACCAGCGCTATCAGCCCCACCTTCGCAACAACAGCCAGCAGGGCAGTTCCCTTTATTTGCGGCAGGCGGCGCTTAAGGGTCAGGTATAACATAAGGGTATAGAGCGTAATTGCCAGGGAATTGGCCAGGGCCAAACCCCCATGGCCGAGACGCGGCGCCAGGATATAGCTGCCAATAATATTTAATACTACGGAAATAAGCCCGGTAATCACCGGGACAGATACATCCTGCAGGGCATAAAAAGTCCGGGTAAAAATCGGGTGCATGGCCTGGGCCAGGAGGCCGAAGCAAAAATATAATACTGCCGTAGAGGTCATAGCTGTCGCCTGGGCATCAAATGCCCCCCGTTGGAATATTAGCTGTACTAGAGGTTGACGTAAAACTATTAAACCTACTGCCGCCGGTAAAATCATTAAAGTAACCAGCCCCAGCCCCCGGTCAATCAGACGGGCCATCTCCTCATGATTATCCCGGGCCGCCTGTTCAGCCAGGGCGGGAAAAATAGCGGTGGTAACGCTGGCAACAAACACCCCCAGGGGCACAGCCACCAGACGATTGCCAAAATCCAGCGCTGTAATGCTCCCCGGCAACAGCTGGGAAGCAAATACCCGGTTGGTAGCCAGGTAAAGTTGCACCACCGCCAGGCTGAAACAAACCGGCAACAGGTGACGGCCGATTTGCCGCACAGCCGGGTGGTGCGGCATAAACTGCCGCTGGTAACTAAACTGCAATCGCGGCAGGTCGGGCAGCTGAATGAGCAGGAAACCAATAAAGCCAAACACCGTACCTACGGCCAGCCCAGTAACCCCGTACCTAGCCCCGCCCAGTAAAACGATGGCAATAATAATTATATTGCTGGTAGCCGGGGCCAGAGCTGGTGAAGTAAAGATATAGCCCGCATTTAAAATACCGCTGACCAGCATGCCGGTAGCCATGAAAGGCAGGGATAAAAACATAATCCGCGTTAGCTTCACAGCTAGACTGTAATCCTGGCCGGTAAAACCCGGAGCCAGCGCTTTTACCAGCCAGGGTGCCAACCCGATACCGGCAACTGCCAGTACCAACGTCAACAAAACCGTCCAGTTGCCGACAGCACTGGCTACAGCCCAACCCTGCCGCCGTTCACCTTTAACAAGATAAGTGGTAACCACCGGTACCATCACTGTAACAAAGGCCATTCCCAGGATGGTCTCTAAAAAATAGGGGATTGTATAAGCCACCAGGTAGGCATCGGTTGCTGCCCCTGCGCCAAAAACAGCAGCAATGCTAGCGTCGCGGACAAATCCCAGGAGGCGGCTTAACAGATTCAATAAGAGCACGATGCCTGCCGCCCTGGCCATCCGGGCTACCGGGCTTGTTTCCAGAGGCTGTTGATAAGCGCCGTTATTTTTCACTTATTATCTGTATGCAGCTTTAGCCGCTTATAGCTCCCTTCTTTAAATAATCCACTGCCAGGCGGGCATTATCCAGCGCCCGCGGTTTTAATTCAGCGGCCGCCGCCTGAACCCGCTGGGCCTGCTCTTCCCGGTTGCCCAGGGCGACCCGCAGCATTTCCTGCAAACTGCTGGCTGTAACACCGCTCAGAGAGACCAGCAAAGCTTGCTCCATTGAGCGGGCAAAAGCCGCTACTTTAGGATCATACGAAAGGGCCATGAAGGGCACCCCCATAACCGCAGCCAGAATGAGGGCATGGAGCCGCATGCCGATTAAGAACTGCAGTTTCCCGATAATGGCCATGATGGTAGGCAAGCTCATTTTCTCCCTGATAACAAGCGACGGTTGGTGCATCAGGCGCGCTACCTGGCGGCAGGCCTCCACGTCAGCAGGGAATTGGAAAGGCAAGAATACAACCTGCCAGCCCCCGGCAACAAGTCCGTCAGCCGCCGCAGCCAGCTCCTGCCAGAAAGTAGCTGCTACCGGCCAGGAACGCACCGAAATACCCACCACCGGACCGCTAAGCTCGAACTGCCGCCACCTATCCAATCCTGGCTGGAGATCCATCGTTTCCGGCTCCAGGCCCAACACCGGATCAGCGGTAACATAAACTGGCGGTTTATTTACACCCAGCTCCACTAAAAGCTGACGCGATTCACTATCCCGCAAGGTAATAAGCTGCATCCCGTCCAGCACTTTGGCGGCCAGACGACGGCTCCAGGAACGCTTTAACGGTCCCAAGCCCTGGGCGTAACACATTGCCGGCTTGCCTAGCGTACGGGCCAGAGTTATTAGACCCGCATAATAGCACAGGCTTTTTGGGCCGGTAACATCCTGGAAAAGGCTGCCCCCTCCGCTGATAAAGAGATCAGCCTGCCGGATTGCTTCCGCCACCGCTGCCGGCTGCCAGCGGTTTACCGCCTCAACCCCTAAGGCCGCTGCCGTCTGTTGCGGCCGTTGCGAAAGGACGGTAATTCCCAGCCCGGGTTCCAGAGAGCGCAGGGCCTGAACCATACTGTAAAGGACCGCTTCATCGCCAGTATTATTGAAACCGTAATAGCCGGAAATAACTACCCTGGCCATACCCGGCCCACCCCCCATTTCCCATTTCATACCTCTCCATTGTACAGGCGCCCCCAGCCTACCCCCAACAAGAAACTATTGTTTTGATTAATCACGTTATTCTCTGTAGGGCGCCCCCGCCTTAGATAAAACAGCTATAACTTTATCTAGACCCCAGAGGCAATTTTTTTGCCACTTTCTTAATAGCACAGACAAAGCCCACCAGCAGCAAGCCGAGAAACAGGCCCAGCCACAGCCCGTTAAAAGTACGCTGCAAAGATATTAGCAGCGGAATATGGAGATGACAGAAGGTATTCACCAGGGAAATCTGCCCCACCAGGCCCAGCAACCATAAAGGCAGGTAGCGGTGCTGGTTGCCTAAGACCAGGCTTAGTAGCAGGAAAGGATAGCCTATCAAGAATTCCTTGGTCCGGGGCCGAGTCAATAAGACATCGTCCAGGAAGGAGCGTAGCTGCCCCTCAAAAGGTAAAAGGCCGACTCCTTCGTTTCCGCTGCGGCTGATGTAAACCAAACCGGCAACAGCTGCCACTGCCGCCAGAATAATTAGTTTCGCAGTCAGGGGGGCATTTAACCATTGCTTGAGAGCATCCCAGGTTTGCCGTCCCTCCAGACAGATTATCGCCACAGCTGCAAATATTAGCAGGGGGATAATAAAAGCTAGCTTCACACCCTTAAATTCGTTTAGCTTGAGGAAAAAAGAATTATCCGCCAAAATCGCGGCAATAATTAGCGCCCCCAGGAAAGCTACCAATGTGGTGCGCAAGAGGACAAATAGCGCAGCTCCCAGACCCCGGGGTTTAGCTGACCAGGCAGTCAGCACCGCCAGGGTAGGAAAGATAATCGCCGCCCCCAGGGCCATGGCCTGTCGGGCCAGCAACACCTGAATCTGTTGCCACAAAACTACAGTCCAAATTATTGCCCCCAGCACTCCCAAAATAACGGCCAGGCGGGCTAAACGGCACTGCTGCAACAAAAGGACCCCGGCTGCCAACACCCCCAGACCAGCTATAAAAACCATCCGGCGGGAAAAAGGAAAGGGAACAAAGGTCCGCGCCTGTCCCAGGGTAAAACCATCATCCAGCAAGGCTTGTTTTAATTGTCCCAGATAACTTAGATTATCCTTTAGCCAGTCACCGGTACCAGGGGTTAATTTTAACCGGGTGATCAGCAGACGCATATTTCTTTCCCGCGCTGCCAGCTTGTAGCGAGCCAAGGCTTCGGTAAAGGTTAATTTTTCCATTTCTTCTATGCTAATGCTGTGAACCCGGATAGCATTTCGGTCCAAAAGCATAGCCAGTTCTTCCAGCCCGGCCTGGGGGAAAAACTCAATAATCCCCAGCGGTGCCTTTAATTGCTGCAACCCGCTTATCAGGTACTGAAGGTTATCAGGATAACCGGGCAGGTATTTGTCGTTAAATAGTATAGCAACTATATGTTCCCTGTAAGAAAGCAGCGGTTTTAGAACAGCGGTTAACTCCTGCTCAGCACCGTACCACCAGCGCAGCTGGGGTACAATCAGCATGCCTTGCTGGGCTGCCAGTGCCAGGTCTTCCTCGGAGAAGCCCAGGCCCAGTTTCTCCAGCTCCTTTGCCGGCATGGGCACTCCCAAAACGTACCAATCATCGGCGTCCAGTTCCTGCACCATACCGCCCGGTATTTTATAGTGCAGCTGCAGCTTCACCCGTTCAGCCAGTACCGGATCACAGGTAAAAAAATAGGTGTAATCTGACCGCACCTGCGCCTGGAGGCTTTTTGGCAGGGCGTCAAGGGCTTCAGCGCCTGAACGCACCCAGAGCTTCTGCTGCAAGTCTTCAATTGTTTGTTCTTTAAACAGCAGGGCATTGACACCCTGCTGTTGCAGCCGGTTTATCACTTCCGCTTTACTTAAGCCGCTCCACCGGGCCAGCGTTTCGACCTGCTGGTAGTCTGCTGCCAGAGTTACCACCCGGCTGGCCTGCTCTACGTCAACTCTGTCAGCCAGTATAAACCCAGACGCCAGCGTGGCAGCAATAATTATTACCCAGAGCACAGGCTGGTATAAACGGTTTGCCAAGATAAGGCTCCTTCCCAAAAAATAAATTTAGCGTCTTGCTCCCTAAGGGCAGGGGCAAATGCCTCCGGACGCCGCTTGCAGCTGCCCGGCAAGCCCACCCCCCCGGCAACAACTTGCTCCTAAGCTACTGTTATTTTCGCTATTTGCCTTCCGGGAACATCTTCCGGAAGCTTGTCCTGCTATTATTCGCCGGGCAATGGCTAAATCCTCTTTAGGTGCTAAGTGCACCTGCAAAAGCCGCTCCTGTCCCCCCGTCCCTGCCACCGCCTCCTTTTTCCCTGCCTCCTAATTATCCTTCTCCCACCTTATTATCTCTTGTCCTGCATCTTGCCTCTTGTAATTTAGACGTCACTTGCCCCCAGCAGGTTCCATTTACCATGCATTACGTCTCTCTTTTTTTCTTAATCCTTTACTAATAGCTCACACAGCCAGAATGAAAACAGGTCCCCTAGCACCCAGCCTGCACTTGACAAAAATTATTTCTCGGCGTATAACCTATTCTGGGGCTATCTTTAGCCAATAGCAATAGCGGAGGTGGTAATAAATATGCATAATTATGATTACAGATGTCGAAAATGCGGGGTATTTGAA
>JAAYGJ010000264.1 GCA_012727745.1 Clostridia bacterium
CACATATCCACCAACAGCCATAAAACCGGCATGCCCCAAAGCCAGCTGTCCGGTTATCCCAACAATCAGGTTTAAGCTAACAGCCAGGATAATGTTAACTCCCAGCATTATTAAATTAACTTCCTGAAAATCGCTGATCATACCAAAAGACTGCAAAGCATAAACCAAAAGGTAGGCGGCTACTATACCGGCCAGGACGATTATGTTATTCCTGCTGATACGCATCTTGTTCACCTACACCTTCTCCGTTTCGTTTCTGCCTAGCAGGCCGGATGGCTTAACCAGTAGCACAATAATTAAAAGGATAAAGACAATTGGATCCCGCAGTTTGCTGCTCCAGTAACCGCTAACCATAGCCTCAAAAATTCCCAGGGAGAATCCTCCCAACATGGCACCAGGAATAATACCGATACCCCCGATAACTGCCGCCACAAAAGCTTTTACGCCAGGCATCATACCCATTAAGGGGTGAATCGTATTATAATACAGCCCTAGCAGAATGCCGGCCACCGCAGCAAAACCTGAACCCAGGGCAAAAGTAACTGAAATAGTGGTATCAACATTAATGCCCATCAACTTAGCTGCGGTTTTATCAAAAGATACGGCTCGCATAGCCTTGCCAGTACGAGTATAGCGAACAATATACTGCAAGATTAACATCATTACGACGGTAACTGCAAAAATTAGGATTTGCAAACTTGTTATCGTTATCTGGCCGCCGAAAATCTGGAAGATGAATTGTTTTTTAGTTATTAGCCCGGCAGGATAGGAGCGGTAATCGGCTCCCAGAACCATCAGACCACCATTTTGTAGCAATAAAGATACCCCAATGGCTGTGATTAGCGCCGCCAGGCGGGGAGCATTGCGCAAAGGTCTATAGGCTATGCGCTCAATTATTACCCCTAACAACGCCGAAGAAGCCATAGCAATCAAAAAAGCCCACCAGATGTTGAGTTTTAAAACTACGACAGCAAAAAAAGCTACATAAGCTCCTACCATCATAATTTCACCATGGGCAAAATTTATAAGCTGGATAATGCCATAAACCATAGTATAGCCCAGGGCAATAAGGGCATAGATGCTTCCCAGTGATAAGCCATTAATCAGTTGCTGTAAAAAACCAGCCACAGCTTACAACTCCCATCCTACAGCAAAATAAAGCCCTATGAGGGGGAGTACCCCCTCATAGGCTTGTCCTTTCTAAGTTTTTTAGTTAGGGCTTAATTTTTTCCTTCAGGGTTTGCTTGCCATCTACCATGGCGATGATGGCTATTTCTTTTACTGGATTATGCCACTCATCATAACTCATCTTACCAGTAACACCATCAAACTCCTTGGTATCCTCCAGGGCCTGGCGGATAGCTTCCGGTTCTGCCTTGCCGGCACGGTTAATTGCATCAGCCAGCAAGTAAGCAGCATCATATCCCAGGGCTGCAAAGGAATCCGGCTCAGCGCCATATTTTTCCTTATAGGCATTAACAAAATCCTGAACTTTAGGGCTGGGGTCATTGGAAGAATAATGGTTGGTGAAGTAGGTGTCTTTCAAATTCTCGGCCCCACCGGCAAAGTTGGCCAGTTCAGGAGAATCCCAGCCGTCTGCACCCACCATCGGTACATTGAGACCTAGTTCACGGGCCTGGTTGACAATCTTGCCAACCTGTTCGTAGTAAGCAGGTACATAGACCATATCCACACCGGCGTTAATGAAGCGAGTTAATCCCGGGCGAAAATCCTGATCGCCTTCCAGGAAGCTCTCCTCGGCTACGACCTTGCCACCCAGTTTGGTAAATTCATCTTTAAAGACCTGATACAGCCCCTTGCTGTAGTCATTGGTATTATCAAAGAATATCGCAGCTTTTCTAGCACCAAGAGTGTTATAAGCGAAATTGGCTCCAGCGATACCCTGAGGCGGATCGGTAAAGCAATTACGGAAAACATATTCCCGCACTTTTTGGGTGCTGGCGTCAACAGTAATATCTGGAGCAGTTGCTGAAGTTGTAAGTAAAGGTATCTTGTTATCTGTAGCCACAGGTATAGCCGCCAGTGTATTACCGGTAGTAGCCGGACCTAGAAGGGCTACAACTTTATTTACGTCGATTAGCTTGGCTGCGACACTCATGGCCTCTTCTTTCTTGCTACCGTTGTCCAGGACGATGGGGTTTATCTTTTTGCCGTCCAGCACACCGCCTTTGGCATTAATTTCTTCAAAGGCCAGCAAGATGCCGTTTTTAGTATTGGTACCATAAGTAGCTACTGGGCCGGTAAGCTCATAGTTAACACCGATATTAATCTCCTCGGCAGCAGCCTCTCCTTCTCCCTGAGCTTGTTCAGCCGGCTGGCTCTGACCACAACCGACAACCAGGACTGCAACCAGCAACATCAGCATCATAAACAGAGATAATTTTTTAATTTTCCCCACGTTTTTTTCAACCTCCTCCGGTTACTGCCTCTAACAGGCATAGTTAAACATAACTAATTATAAACCTTGTCCCAAACAACTGTCAATCTGATTATACACGCTCCAAAAGCCGTGCCCGGGCATAGGTCCTGAATACCCGGGTAACTTCTACCATTGCCTTTTGACCAACGAGCGACGCCCCGTCAATTACCTCCAGGACGTATCCCTCTACGCGAGCAATACCATCATTGTTATTACTCGCATGAACACTCTCTATATTAACCTTTAAAATCTCGCCAGATTTAACCGGTGTGGATAGGTTGGCAATTTCGTCAGCTGCAAACAGCTCCCTGTGGCGCACCTCTTCCAGGTGGAAGCTTTCATTGCC
>JAAYGJ010000023.1 GCA_012727745.1 Clostridia bacterium
ATCCCTAGCCCCACCAAAAAACTATAACTTTTCTTCATTACGGTGCGCTCTGCGCGGGACAAGTCTTTTAAGTTTCCCTTTGGACCAGTTGTCTATAGTGAGGGTCGTTAGTTTCCTCCAGGAGTTTTGCCCATATTTTTTGGGCGGCATCATTATTGCCGCTGCGCTGATAGGCAGCGCCCAGGTTATAAAGTATTTGCCAGTAGCTTGTTTGCGGCAGAATACTCCTGTCTTGTTCATACAACGTTACAAGGTGCTGGAAGTCAGCGATGGCAGTTGGGGTACGGTGAAAAAACTCTTCGGGAACCCTGTAGCTTACGTAGGCCCGTAAAATTCGCACCCGGGCATTATCGGGGGCGCTATTTACAATCCGGTCGAGAATTTTTAGTCCCTGGTTAGCTTTTTTAAAACGTTCCAGGGGATCGATGGCGTCTCTACCCAGGAGGGCCAGAGTGCTGCCGTAGTAGGCTTCAACCAGATGGTCGTCCGGAAACTGTTGGCGGAGTTTTTGCAGTAAATTATGGGCTTTTATTACTGCTTCTTTATCGCCTTCAGTGCCGGCGTCATGCAGTTGGACTGCTTCTTTGAAAATTTGTTCGCCAGCTTTATCCACAGTTAATTCCTCCCTACTGTCTGTTAAATTTCGGCTCGTTCTTCTATCCCGTTAGGTTTGGACCAGGGGCAGACCATTTTTTCCACCCAGGCTACCAGCATAAACAGTCCAATTCCTATTAGTCCCAGAATAATTACTGAGGCAAAAGCCAGGGGGCCTCTCAACTGGGAAGTTGCAATCAGCAGGGAATAACCTAGACCCTGGTCGGCATTGAGAAATTCGCTGATTACCGCGCCAATAACAGCCAGGCTGGCGGCAACCCGCAGGCCGCTAAAGAGGTGTGGCAGGGCGGCAGGAAACCTGATCTTCAAAAAAGATTGCCACCAGCTGGCTCCTATTACTTCGGCCAGCTCCACCAGTTCCCGGCTGGTGGACTGCAACCCGGAGACTGTGCCTACCATAATCGGGAAAAAGCACATTAGGAAGACCATCGCAATTTTAGATAACTGACCCAGTCCCAGCCAGACTACTAGTAAAGGCGCAATCGCTGCTTTAGGTATGGCCTGGATAGCAACTAGCAGTTTATACAGTGTTTTTTCCAGCAAAGGTGAAAAAGCGATAATGATGCCTAGCAAGATTCCTATTAATAGCGCCAGAATAAATCCCTGCAGTATTTCAGCGATAGTTACAAGACTGTGCTGCCAGAGCAAGCCGGCAGAGCAGTACATTTCTTTAAGGATTGCTAGCGGTGACGGCAGCAGCCACTGCGGCAGGGCCAGTAGAGTTACCAGCAATTGCCAGAGGACGACTACTGTAACCAGGCTGAGGGCAGTTAAGATAAATTCATTGTTATAGAAGCGTTTGTAGCGACTGTTCATCGCGTTGAACTCCTTTCGCAGGACAGTCATTGCAAAAGCTGGTGGATGCTGCGGGCACAGTTATTAAAAACCGGTTCAAAGAGATGCTCTTCCTTGCGGGGTCTGGGCAACGGCACTTCGATAATGGCTGCGATTTTTCCCGGTCGGGGGGTCATTACCACGACCCGGTCGGCGAGGAATACTGCTTCTTGAATATTATGGGTTACGAATAAGACCGTCTTTTGCCTGACACTCCAGATTTCCAGCAATAAACGGGTAAGTTCGAAGCGGGTGATAGCATCGAGGGCGGCGAAGGGTTCATCCATTAGTAAGATCCTGGGCTCGAATACTAGCGCCCGGCAAATAGCAACGCGCTGCTGCATTCCCTGGGAAAGTTCCCACGGTTTCCGGTTAATAAAATCTTTCAAACCGACCAGGTTAAGCAATTCCTTCGCTAGAATACGGGCTTTGCCCAGATCCTGGGCCCGGATTTCGCAGGGCAGGAGCACATTGTCGAGTACCTTACGCCAGGGAAGCAGAGCCGGCTGCTGGAATACCATCCCCAAAAACTGCCGGTGTGATTTTTCCAGCGGGCTGCCAGCGATGGTAATACGCCCTTTGGAAGGTTTGAGTAAGCCGGTTGTTAGTTTGAGCATTGTCGTCTTACCACAGCCGCTGGGGCCGACGATGGCTATAAATTCTCTGTCTCGTACTTCCAGATCGATCCCGCCGAGTGCAGTTATAGATTCATTAGGGG
>JAAYGJ010000265.1 GCA_012727745.1 Clostridia bacterium
AGGGTAGCCTGAGTAGTGCTCAAGGTGACGATTGCATCGGCTTCGGCTACTTTTTTATGTACCCAGACCGGGGTGCCTGCTCTGCTAATACCTTTAAAAACATAATTATCAGCCTGGCTTACGTCATTGCAAAATACTTCCACACCTTCACAGTTAACAACTTCGCTACCTAGTTTCTCAACAATTTCCTCTTGTGACAGGGCCGGTACTTTACCACAACCGATAACGATATTGATACTGGCCCCGGCGTCTTTTATTTTTTTGATGAGTAGTGGCAGGATTTTCTTGATCGGCGCCTGGCGAAACTGGTTTTCGGTAATAATCGCTACTTTTTTGGCATTGGTCAACAGTTCAGATAACTTTTTGCCGCCAATAGGATTTTCTACTGCAGCCATGACTGCCCCAGGTACGTCGGCTAATTCCTCCTGTTCCTGGGGAATAAAGCTGCCAGCCAGATTGCTGTCGTCAACTTCCAGTTCCAGAAATACGCCCCGCTCTTCAGCTGTTTCATAGGGAATCTGAAGTTTCATTTTATCTACCTCCATATTGTTATTTGTTTTTTACTACCCCCGTAAACGACGATCGCTGATAAAATAGAATTACCAGTCTGGCTGAAGTCGTTATAACAATCAAGCCGCCATTGTCAACCAGCCACCTTCCTCGAGATTTAGCCAAGATTCGGAAAACATTTAGACTTGTCAATGTAGACAGTCTAATTGCTATACCGAAGATATTCTATATAATTATTTATAATCCTCCCTTGGTGAAATTTATTAATAGCAGTGGCAATTTCTGTATAATTTTTGCTGTATCAGGTCTAAATATGCTGAGGCCGCCAGATAAAGGAAAATTGCGGCAGCTCAGAAAAAGGTGTATAATATTAAATCAGTGATTGCAGTAAGATAATTAGTTTATAAATTGGAGGGCAAGCGCCCTGAGGTGATTGCCATGCCAGCTCTTAAGGGGAAAACATGATGCTAGAAGGAGAGCAGGGTAGATGCGCTTAGTCGTAGCTGTTACCGGGGCTACCGGGGCAATTTATGCAGTCAGGCTATTGCAGGCTTTAAAAGAAAAAGAGGTTGAGGTCCATTTAATTTTAAGCCGCTGGGCTAGGGAGACTGTGCGCCTGGAAACAAATTTTGATGAGGAAAATTTTCGCCAACTGGCAACTTGTTGTTACACAGAAAATGATCTGGCGGCACCGCTGGCCAGCGGCTCCTTCCAGCATCAAGGGATGGTTGTTATCCCCTGCAGTATGAAGACACTGGCCGGTATTGCTCACGGTTATGCAGCTAACTTGATTATGAGGGCTGCTGATGTGACTTTGAAGGAAGGGCGCAGGCTCATCCTGGCAACCCGGGAAACGCCTTTGAATGCTATTCACCTGGAAAATATGTTAACCCTGGCCCGCCTGGGGGTTGTTATTATGCCGCCTGTGCCGGCTTTCTATAACCAGCCCCGGAGTATAGACGACCTGGTTAATAACTTTGTGGGGCGTATTATGGATTTGCTGGGGCTAGAACACGATTTGGTAGCACGCTGGAGCGGTATGAAATACTGATTGAAGCGGCAAGGAATTAAAGCTATTCTGGCGAAAATTGTCTTATGCAGGACAGGCCACTGGTTTGGGTTACTCTTGCCTATATTTGCGGTTTACTGCTGGCGCGCCTGTTGACGACAGGATGGGGTTTTACACTGGCTCTTGCCCTTTTCCTGTGGTTTTATGCTTATCTTTTCTGGCGGGCACCGCGCCGGCCTGTTTGGCAGTTGTTTTTGCTGGCGGGTTTTATAGCCTTAGGTCTGGGTGTTGCCGGCTGGGATATTGCCTGCCATCAGAGTCAATTGCTTGCTGACCGGGAAACTTACCTGGACCTTACCGGCGTGGTGGCGGAGGAGCCGCAGCATTACCCTGAACGCACGGTCTATACCCTGTTAGCCCGCGAAGTGAGACAGGAAGGCTATTACCGGCAGGTAAAGGAAAAAGTTCAACTGGTATATTACCTGCCAGAGAAAGGAGATAGACCTGGATATAGTTATGGCGATGTTCTCCGCGTTCACGGCCAGTTAACTGAACCACCGCAGGCCCGCAACCCCGGCGAATTTAATTACCGCGCCCACCTTGAACGGCATTACATTTACAACCGCATGTTAGTAAGCGATGGAGCAGCGATAGTTAAGCTCGGCGCTGAACCGGGTAACCCTCTGGTGCGCCTGGCTCTGGCGGTTAAAAGCCGGGTCAGGGAGGCTATTAATACGGCCCTGCCGCAGCGTCAGGCAGCTATCCTGGAGGCACTGCTCTATGGTGACAGGGAACAGCTGGAAGAAAACGATGTTAAGACTTTCAAAGACCTGGGAGTTATGCACGTATTTGCTACCAGCGGTCTCCATGTGGGCTTTGTTATCCTGTTTTTAATGTCATTTGCCGGGTTATTAGGATTGAACCGCAGGGCTGCTGTTGGCCTGGGGCTGGCAGGCCTGCTTTTTTATGCCGCCCTGGCAGGCTTTAGCCCTTCCATAAGCCGGGCTACTATAATGGGGGCTTTAAGCCTGCTGGCTTATTTGCGCCAGGAACGGCGGGACTTTTATACTGCCCTGGCCCTGGCGGCGCTGCTAATTTTATTGCTGCGTCCCCGTTACCTTTATGACAGCGGCTTCCAGCTTTCTTTTGCTGCCGCCTGGGGTATTGTTTACCTTTACCCTGTGCTCGATGAGCTGCTTATCACCTTGCCTGACTGGCGCCGCTATCTGATAGTACCTCTGGCTGCCCAGCTGGCCACTCTGCCACTGGTAGTGTATCATTTCAATTTTGTTCCCCTGCTGAGCCTGGTAGCTAACCTGGTTGCCGTCGGCCTGGTAGGGATTATTGTTATCCTGGGGCTGGCTGTTCTGCTGACAGCCCTTGTCTGGCTGCCGGTGGCAGTTGCGCTGGCCACGGCCACAGGCCTTTTGATTAATCTGCTGCTGGCCTTCCTTACCGGTCTGGCAGGCTTACCGGGCATAACCCTGCCCCTGGCTGTGCCGGCACCCCTGACGGTGATAATGTATTACATAATTTTAATTGCCTGGCGTGAATTGTGGTTACGGCGCCAGCAGCCGCGCTGGCGGGTTCTGTGGCAGTGGCGCCGCCGGGAACTGGCTATCCTGCTGGTACTTGTTCTGTTAACTGTGGGGGTTTATTATTATCATCCGGCCAAGCCCGGGGAGTTGAAAGTTACATTTATTGATGTAGGCCAGGGCGATGCAATTTTTTTGACTACACCTGGTGGACGCCGGGTTCTTATTGACGGCGGCGGCCGACCTTATGGCGACTTTGATGTGGGTGAAAGGATAGTAGTTCCTTTCCTGCAGCGCCAGGGCATACGCCAGCTGGATGTAGTGGTCAGCACCCATCCTGATGCTGATCACCTGAATGGTTTAGCTGCGGTTGTGCAGCAGCTACCTGTATCCCTGGTAGTGCTTCCGTCTTTGCATGACGGGGAGATGCGGGCCGATTATGCCCCTTTTCTGGCCGAGCTAAAAAGCAGAAATATTCCCTGGCAGGAAGCGGGGCGGGGGGCGGCTATCGCCCTTGATCCGGAGGTGGAAATGCAGGTCTTCCACCCGGGACCGGCGATTCGGGGGAGCAAGTCGGACAGCAACAATAATTCTCTGGTCTTAAGAGTTGTTTACCGGCAGTTCAGCCTCCTGCTTAGCGGTGATATTGAAAATGAGGCCATGGACAACCTTACTGCTGCCGGGCTGGAACTAAGCAGTACCATCTTTAAAGTGCCCCATCATGGTAGCCGCTTTGGCCTGCACCAGGAGTTTTTAGAGCAGGTAGGGGCACAAGCAACAGTCATTTCTGTTGGCGAAGGTAATAATTTTGGCCACCCTGCTCCAGAAGTAATTAATTATTGGCAGGAAAAAGGCGTTCCGGTTTATCGTACTGACAGGCAGGGAGCAATTATGCTCTGGAGCGATGGGCAGCACTGGCGGGTAGATACTTTTCTTTAAGATGGTATTGCCGTCACAAATTTTTAATGGCATTATACTGGTATCAAGCGGGGTTGGAAGCAGAGCCTGATGTTTTTATGTTAGGAGATTAGGTGTTCATTCCTGAGGGGAATGGAGGGGTTTAGTTGGACTGGCGACAGCTGGACAAGGAGCTAAAAGCTAAGCGGATAGCGCCTGCCTACCTTTTTTATGGAACGGAAGATTACCTGCTGGAGCGGTATTTAAAGATACTAAAAGAGCTAATAATTCCGCCGGAAGCAGAAGCTTTTGATTATCAGGAGCTGGACGGACGGGAACTAACTGCTGCCGACGTTGTTTTTCATGCCGATACCCTGCCGGCCCTGGCACCTCGGCGCCTGGTGGTAGTAAAAAGTCCGGCTGCAGAAATACTGAGCAGCGGGGCCGCAGCTTTGCTGGCCTACCTGGAAGATCCGGCGCCTGCTAGCTGTCTGGTAATAGCTATATATGGCAGTATTGACCGGCGTCTTAAAGTGTTTAAAAAGTTTAGCGAGATTGGACAGGTGGTTGAGTTTGCCCCCTTAAGGGGAAAGGCGCTGGAAGCATGTCTAAGGCGTGAAGCACAGGAGCAGGGTTATGACTTGACTCCGGAGGCAGCTGCTACTCTGAGTGAAGCTGGCAGTTTGCGACAGGCCAGGAACGAGCTGCTCAAAGCGATGAACTACATGGATAAGCCCGGCTTGATTAAGCTAACAGATTTACAGGAGCTTTTGCCGCCTGCTATGGAAGGGACAATATTTCAACTGGTCGATGCCCTGGGCAATCGTAATGCCCCCCTGGCTATCAAGCTCCTGCGCCAGCTTCTGGCTATGGGAGAGGCACCTCTGGGTGTGGTGGCTATGCTAGCGCGCCAGTTGCGTTTGATTTATCAATATCATTTGCTGGGTGATCGCCAGAAAATGATTGCCACTCTTGGCCTTAAACCTTTTGTGGTTAACAAGGTTGCGGCTCAGTCGCGAAATTTTTCTCTTGCCTCAGCAGGGGAGGCCCTGGCAGAGCTACTCAAGGTTGACACCGGCCTAAAGAGCGGTCAGGCTGGCGCTGCCGTATTGCTTGAAAAGGCCCTGTGGACGATAATCTTAAAAGGGGAACATTAACATATGTTCCCCTGGCTTGCCTTAGAATTCCTTGTTTTTGTTTTTGCCCGGCGAAGTTTTAGCCTCGCCTCTTTTCATGCCATAGGTGGTTGGCTCTGTAAAATCGTCGGCGAATTCGTACGGAGCCCCAATCGCAGTACCTTCACCATTAATCTGTGTTGCTAGGTCTGTTTTGCGGCGGGCTTTATTATCCTTGCCGGTGTTTTTAGCAGGCATAAATTAAAATCCCCCCTTTCTAAAAGCCTGTTTTTATTATGGCATCAGATTGGGAGGAAAAATACACTAATAAAATTATTGGGCTAGTTTGCGGTTATAAAGGATTTGCAGCCTGGATTTTTTGCGGGCGGCAGTGTTGCGGTGTAAGACACCTTTACTAACGGCATTGTCAATGGCACTTATCGCTTCACGCAAGGTGTTGGCGAGATTGTCATTGTCCTGTTCCAGTGCAGCCCGGAATTTCTTTATCCTGTTTTTAACATGGGTTTTAATAGCTTTATTGCGTTTAGTACGAATACGGGCCAGTTCTACGCGCTTAATTGCTGATTTAATGTTAGCCAAACTCGTTCACCTCCCGCACTATTTTATCACGGTGTTTTTCTAAAAGCAACAAACTCTAC
Source organism: Clostridia bacterium (assembly GCA_012727745.1). Classification (GTDB taxonomy): domain Bacteria; phylum Bacillota; class DSM-521; order Neomoorellales; family Neomoorellaceae; genus JAAYGJ01. Next base: position 5,726 of record JAAYGJ010000265.1, read on the forward strand.
TGTTAAGCAGCTGGGTTTTCCAGTTGTAAATCTTCTATAATAATTGCCAGAGCTTTAGCTATTAGACGGGCAGAGCGTTCAGCTTCTACCAGAGTATTAGTTTCGCTGCCAACTTCCAACAGCAGCGAGCGGGGTAAGAGGTGCTGGTTATAGCGTCCTTCCTGGACGCGGACGCCGCGGCACAGACCGGGGTAGAGTTCATCTATTTTAGCTGCCAGTCGCCGGGCAAAGGCTTCATTCTGGCGCCAGTGGGGATTTTCCTGGCGGGCGTCGCTGCCAACAATAAACAAAACTTGAGCTACTTGCTGGCCGTCGATTTCTACTACCGGGGGGGAAGATAGCCCGGCATCGCGGTGGACATCAATAGCTACCAGCACAGAGGGATTTTCAGCCAGCAACTGTTTAAGGGTTTTTTCCGAATTGGCGTATGCCAAGGTAAAATCGGGGTAATCATGAATGTTAGTGGAACGGACAACCGGGATGCCGTAGTCCTCTGACAAACTTTCAGCCAAAACAGCAGCAACTTGTTCTACGCCGCCGTTTTGACCTTCAAATTTTGCCTGGCCCTGGCTGGCCTGGTAGGATTCGGCGTTGTGGGTGTTGTAAATAGCAACTAGAGGATTTTTATTATTAATGGCGAAAGATGTTGTTTCCAGGGTCGCTGGCGGCGGGCTTTCTGGCGGCAGGGATTGCAGGAGCTCACAGCTTTCTCCTGCGGCCAGCAAGCTGGCTGTTTCGGAGTTCCCGGCCAAAAACAGCAGTGGCGAGGCCAAAACCTGGACTGCGGCCAGCGCTTCGCTGGAATCAGCTTTAGAACCGGCTGAGGCTTGCAGGGAAAGGGTGGGCAACCCCGACATTAAAAATTTTTCGAAGACAGGCTGGGGTATCCAGGTAAGGAAGTTTTTTGTTACTGCAGGAAAATTGGCCAGAGTTTTAACTAAACACCAGGCCCCGCTGACCAGTGTGAAAACAACTATAAAGGTAAGGAACAATTTGCCCAATTCTTGTAGCAGGGCCCTGGCCTGCCAGTGGGTGATAATACGGATACGCACGCCGATACCTCCTTGTTTTAGCCATTTTATTCCTTAAGCAGTTAATTTAGACCTGGAGAGGGCGGGTAGATATGACTGAAGCTAAATTAAAACAATTGTTGCAGGCCTATAAA
>JAAYGJ010000266.1 GCA_012727745.1 Clostridia bacterium
GTAAACTGGTTAACACGGTACTGGAAACCATACCGGACATTAAAGACCGCTGGTCACCGGACAACTAGTCCCCGCCACCAGCAAAAACACACACCATATTGATTGGTAGCAGCGATGCTAAAACGACATGGCTGCTCGGAGGAGCTTTAAGGCGCAACTGGCTGTGCCAGTTGCGCCAACCCTCCCCCACCGACTTGTCTTTTATATCAATTTACGGAGGGAAACTTGCTATGGAGGTAGCACAATTTATAATTCAGATCTTAAACGGGCTATCCTACGGACTCCTGTTGTTCTTGCTGGCTGCCGGCCTGTCCTTAATATTCGGTTTAATGGGCATAATCAACCTGGCCCACGGTTCATATTACATGCTCGGTGCTTATCTGGGCTTGACAATTATGAAAACAAGCGCAAATTTTATCCTGGCCCTGGTGGGGGCAGCAACCCTGGTAGCCCTGCTTGGACTGATTATGGAACGCGTTTTTTTCCGCGGGCTTTACAAACAGGAGTTGGACCAGGTGCTGTTAACCTTCGGTTTTATCTATATCTTTATGGATCTGGCCAAATACTTGTGGGGAGGAACACCCCGTTCCCTCCCCACTCCTCCCCTGCTCGAGGGTTCCCTGGAAATTTTCGGTGCCGCTTTTCCGGTCTACAGGTTGGCATTAATCGTGAGCGGGCTTGCCGTGGCCCTGCTCTTAAGACTTTTTCTAGAAAAGACCCGTACAGGCATGATCATCCGCGCTGGTGTTGATGACAAAGAAATGGTTACAGCCCTGGCTATAAACATCAAGTTGTATTTCAGTATTATTTTTGCTCTGGGTGCCTTCCTCGCTGCCTTTGGCGGCGTAATGGGAGGACCGGTTATTGGAGCCTATCCCGGTTTAGATTTCGAAATACTGGTATTGGCCCTGGCGGTAGTAGTGGTAGGTGGACTGGGCACCCTAAGAGGAGCCTTCTGGGGCAGCATCTTAGTCGGCTTCATCGATACCTTTAGTAAAGCCTTATTCCCCAGCTTTAGTATGCTCACTATCTATATCGCCATGGCCTTAATCTTAATTCTCAAGCCCTCAGGTTTGTTGGGAAGGATGGAGCTATCATGACCCCATGCACTTCTTCCCGCTTACTAAGGTTGGTTGTAATCCTAATCCTCCTTGTTTTACCTTTTGTCCTCTCCTCATATGGCCTGAGTATTTTTACTAAGGTGCTTATTTTTGGCATCCTTGCCATGAGCCTTGATATTTTGATTGGCTATACAGGACTGGTTTCCTTTAATCATGCCAGCTTCCTGGGAATTAGCGCTTATACGGTCGGAATCTTGGCCGTTCACGGTATCAACAACTTCTGGCTTACCCTGCCTGCCGGTATAATTGCTGCCCTCCTCCTGGCCATGGTTCTGGGGCTGCTGGTCTTAAGAAGCAGTGACGCCTACTTTCTCATGATTACACTTGCTTTCGGTCAAATGCTTTATGCGCTGGCCTGGCGGTGGCGTTCCCTGACCGGCGGTGATGACGGTTTGGCGGGAATTCCCCGGCCGGAAATAGGGCTACCCATCTCTATGAACGACTATCATAACTTTTATTACCTTGTGCTAATCTTTTTTGGTCTCAGTTTTTACGCTCTAAGTAAATTCATCCGTTCATCCCTGGGGCGCTCGATTATAGGGGTGCGGGAAAGCGAATCGCGCATGCAGGCTCTGGGCTACAATACCTGGGCGCTCAAATACCTGGCCTATATAGTAGCCGCTGGTTTTGCCGGCCTGGCAGGTGTTTTATTCGTCTATTTCAACGGTTTCATTAGCCCGGAAGACCTCAGTTGGTCCCTGTCGGGGATGATCATGCTTATGGTCATCATCGGCGGTGCCGGCACCCTGATAGGGCCGGTAATCGGAGTTGGAGTTATTTTTATCCTGCAAAATTTTATCAGCGCTTATACAGAACGATGGCCTTTATTTATCGGCATTATTTTTGTCATTTGTGTTATGTATGCCCGGAACGGCATTGTCGGTTACCTGCTCAAACTAGAGGCTAAAAGGCGGAGATGTAATGAAAGCCCTGGAAGTAAAGAACATCTGTAAAAATTTCGGCGGCTTAAAGGTGCTGCAAAATGTATCAATCTCAGTGGAAACTGGTGAAAGAAGGGCAATTATCGGACCTAACGGCGCCGGAAAAACTACCCTCTTTAATATCATCAGCGGCATTACCACAGCCAGCTCGGGAGAAATCTTTATCTTCGGTAAGAAGGTAACAACCTTATCTCCTTACCACCGGGCCCGGCTCGGTTTAGGCAGGACCTTCCAGAAAAACAACCTGTTCTCTGATATGAGCCTCCTGGAAAATATCTATTTAGCCATGAGGATCAATAAATCACCTTTAAATATGCAAGACTTTTTGCAGCAATGGGGAATGTGGAACAGGAGAAATATTAAAGTCAAAAAGCTTTCCTACGGTGAACAGCGGCAGGTTGAATTACTGCTGGCACTGGCTCAGGCACCTAAAATACTACTCCTGGATGAACCTACTGCCGGTATGTCCCCGGTGGAAAAGGGGCTTATTTTACAGATGATTAAAGGTCTTGACCGCAGCATCACTATTTTAATAATTGAACATGACATGGAAGTAGTATTTAACCTTGCTGACCGGATAACGGTCCTGCACCTGGGTCAAGTTTTATGCGAGGCAACACCTGAAATAGTAAAAGCCAAGCCCAGGGTGCAAGAAATTTACCTCGGTACAACCGGCGAGGAGGGCTGGCACTAATGCTACAGCTAGACGAAGTCCACACCTACTACGGCGACAGTCATGTCCTCCAGGGGGTAAACCTGGAAGTAGCGAGGGGATCAGTTGTCGCCCTGCTGGGTCAAAACGGTATGGGCAAAACTACTACTATCCACTCAATTATCGGCTTTACTCCTCCGGCCCGGGGCAAGATTATTTTCAAAGGTATCAATATCAGCGGCCTGCCCCCGAGCAGCATTGCCCTAATGGGAATGGCTTTAGTGCCCCAGGGGCGAAGAATTTTTCGTTCCTTAACTGTCAGAGAAAACCTCATCCTTGGCTATCGCAAAACAAAAACGGATAAGACAGCATATGACCTGGAACGGGTTTATGAATTATTTCCCAGCTTAAAGTTAAGATCTGCAAACCGGGGGGAACAGCTCAGCGGCGGCGAACAACAAATGCTGGCCATCGGCAGGGCTCTGCTTACCAACCCCGATTTCATCCTGATGGATGAACCTTTTGAAGGCCTGGCCCCCGGAATTAGCAAAGAACTGCGGCAAAAAGTGCTGGAACTAAAAAAATCTGGTATGTCAATACTGCTGGTGGAGCAAAACATTGAAGCAGCTCTGCAGCTCGCTGACTATGTATATATCATGAGCAAGGGAAAAATTGTGCATGGGGGTTCAGCAGCTCAACTGCAAGGAGAAAAAGACATTATTAAGCGATTTATTTTACTATAAACGACATGAATCAACTTGGCAGTTAAACAGCATTAGTCGAAATAAACTTTTTTACCCATAACTGTTAACATTTGTCATCAGGGCTCCATATAATATATAAAGCCTTATACAGAAAGGAGGGCACTAAATGGGCAACGAAAAACTATCAGGAGTTGCTGCCAGCAACCAGGCCTTGCGGGAGAAAATTCAAAAAGCTACCGAAGCAGCAGTTAAGCAAGGTAAATATGACGGTTTAAAAGACGAGATCCAGAAAGCTGTTGCCGATTATATGGTCGACCTCGAAAAGCAAATCCCCAATTACAAAAAAGTTGAGTAGGACTGCTTAAAGTATTAACAATAATTCACAGGCTTGCCGTCAGGTTACAAGGCAATACCCTGGTGGCCAGCTTTATACTTTTAGAACAGAAGGAATCTGCCGTTACTTAACGAAAACAACACATATTAAAGTGCCTTGCGTAGAAACAGCGCGACGCTAAAAACTACGGACTGGTATTAATTAGAAACGCCTACCACAGGGATAACTTTTTATCTGAACTTTGTGCGGAAGAACTATTTCCGGGGGAGAAGTATAAACGGTGTTTATTAAATTTGGTTTGATGGGCAAAACTGTAAAAGAATTGCGTAAAAACCAGGGGCTGACAGCCAAAGAACTGGCCCAGTTGCTCAAACTGGATTCTATAGATATTTTGAAAGTCGATGCCATGAAACTGGGCGATGTGCTGCCAGCTCTAAGGGAAAAACTTTATCCGATTTTGAGCGGTGACTATACCGATAAAATCCCCTGGCTCTAACCGTTAACCGCCCCAAAATTTACCTGGGACGAATAAATCCCCCCTGCTAGGAAACCCTATTGTTAAAAAAGGGAAGGGGGGTGTGTAATTAATGGATATAGACCGAATTGCCCTAGCGCTGGTAATCATTGGCGCTTTGAACTGGTTATTAGTAGGTTTATTCCAGTTTGATTTAGTTGCTTCTATTTTTGGCGGACAGGCTGCTTTAGTTAGTCGTATCATCTATACCCTGGTCGGTCTTGCCGGTATTTGGGCCATCAGCCTGTTTACCAAAACGCGTGTTGAAAACCGAGAATAAAAATCTATCCCTTAAGAATGGATGGAAAAATATTGAATATTGGTTGTAGTAAAGCGGCTCGGCAGAGCTGCTTTTACTATCTTTTGGCCTACTCTGGCTTACTTGTTGCGGTAGCCTAGTATCCCCTGACATTTTTCTGGGTGCTGTAGAGGCCGGCAGCCGCTAACCCCAGGGCGATTCCCGTAACGAGAGCCCTGAAAAGCTCCGCTTCCTGAAACATGGTATAACCTACCGAAGCCAAGATCCCGATGGCAACAGCCAGCAAGCCAGCAAATTTGCTTGGGAAGCCTGCATTTTTAGCCAGTTGGACAATCCCCATAATCAGCAGTACGGCACTAATACCATAAATCTCCATATCCATGTTTATCCTCCCCCAGCAATCGAAATCCGGCGTATTTAGCCCCGCTTATTAATCATTATGCGCCAGAGTTCATTGCCATGCCAGTATACCCTGCAGGCTTGAAGGTTTAACTATCGTATTTAACCCTAAAGCAAAGTTTGTAAATCTTTCTAAATTGCTCCACCAGTGCTATAATGTTTAGCATGATCATGGTTAAACAAGTTGCCCCGCGCGGAGCGCAATGAGGTGTTTTATCTTGTTAGGTACAATCGTTAATGCCATAGCTATTATTGCCGGAGCCCTGCTGGGGAACTTTTTCAAAAAAGGTTTCCCGGAAAATATCAAAACCACCGTTATGCATAGCCTCAGCCTTACCGTCACCCTTATCGGTCTTTCCATGGCCCTGCAGACCAATAATCTCTTGATTTTAACTCTGAGCATTGTTTGCGGCGGTATCCTGGGAGAAATATTAAAAATAGAAGCAGGCCTCAACCTGCTGGGAACTAAGCTCGAACAGCGTTTTGGCGGCAACGACGGAAACTTCACCAGGGCTTTCGTATCTGCCAGCCTGATTTATTGTACCGGCGCTATGGCCATAGTAGGCGCCATCGAAAGCGGCTTAACAGGTAACCATAATACCCTTTTGGTAAAATCTATCCTGGACGGTGTTTTATCAATAGTAATTGCCTCCACGATGGGCATCGGCGTAGCTTTTTCTGCCCTGCCAGTTTTTTTGTACCAGGGCAGTATAACTATCGCTGCCGGCCTGGTAAAAACCTTGCTTACCGAGGCCATTATCCAGGAAATGACCGCTGCCGGAGGACTTTTAATAGTAGGAATAGGTATTAACCTCTTTGCCAACAAAAATCTTATTAGGATAGGTAACCTCTTACCGGCTATCTTCGTTGCCATCTTTTTTACCCTGGCCAGCTCCCGTTTACCGTTCTAGAGCCTGCTGGACAATAATAAAAACCAACCCCTAACTGACATGGGGACAGTTTGCTAACAAGCACCCCGTAACTATCTTCTGCTTCTCTAGTTTCCTATAATAATCAACCTTAACCCGAGTTGCAGGAAATAGCAGGCCAGCAAAAAGAGAAGCCCACTGCAAACATACATCACATTACGGTAGAGGCGGTCGCTGATTAGTTTTTTCCCTGAAGCAACGGTCCAGGCAACCAGGCTATACCAGGCAAAGTCTGAAGCAATATGACCGCCATAGAATATTATTGTTCCCAGGGGGCCATAATTAACAGCAGCAGCTACATAGGCAGCACCGACAGTAGCCCACCACAAAATCCAGTAAGGGTTTGCTATACTGGCAGCAACACCGGCACCTACTATTCGCAAGCAATCTCTCTGCGTTATCCTCGCCGTAGATGTTGCTGTCAGCGTACTGCCGGCTTTTTGCAGCTCCAGAATTGACTGGGACTGGGCGGCTGTACTCCAAGTTGCCCGGGCAAACCATAACAGCATGACGCCACCAAGCAGACCGATAACCCCCAGTACCAGCGAGTATGACAGGATCTGCCCCAGGCCCAGTAGCAAAAGTATTACCATCACCAGTTCCAGCAGGGCGTGCCCCAGCGTTATTAAAGGGCCAGCCCAAAAACCACTACGCAACGCCTCGCTAATCCCTACTGCCAATAGACTTCCAGGCGCCATAGCTCCGGAAAGCCCGATAATAAAAGCGCTGGCAAACAAACCTACCAAACCCACCGTCCTTACCGTCCTTTCAATAACCAAATTATACTTCTATCAATAGTTGCTTTGCACAGCTAAACAAACCTCTCGCTAGGTAGCGATCTAAAGCAGAAGGGCAGATTACTATCCTGTTAACGTAAAAATATGCCCCCAATAATAAGTGAAGCCAATACCCCCCAGACAGGATTAAAATGCAGGTACTGCACCAGGATAAAAAATACCGCTGCAATCCCGAAAGGGAGCCAGTTCAAAGGGCCGGTACCCCGGGGGAGGAAAGCATACTTGGCAAAGTCCATCGCCAGCATAGCCAGCATTACAAATACTACCGGCCGGATACCGGCAACCATGCCTTTTACAAAAGGACTATCTTTGAATTTATCCAACAGAGTAAAAAGAAAAATCATTGCCAGGCCTACAGGTAGCGTCACTGCCACCAACGCCACAGCAGCTCCTGCCCACCCTGCTACCTTGTAGCCTATGTACATAGTAAGTTTGGTAGCAATGGGTCCTGGCAGGGCGTTACCAAATGCCAACGCCTGGCCAAATTCTTCATTGCTTACCCATTTAAATACTTCTACCGCTTCATGCTGGTAAAGGGGTACTATGGATGGCCCACCACCAAAGCCCAAAAGGGTTGCCCGCCCAAAACCGATAGCCAGCTCTAACAGCGTTTTTAGCACACCTCTCGCTCCCTTTCTGCAATAATCTTATTAATTCCCGAATTGCAATTTAAACGCCTTCCTATGTTAAGAATTATAATTTATAATATACGACTTGCAAGTAAGTTTGGCAATGCCAGCCTGCCAGTTATATATAAAACAAGGCCTCCGGTTTTTTTCGCAGGCCCTGTTTTATTATCCTCTTAAACTTTGATCAATACTTAGTTTCGGTGCAACTCTGCCAGCGCCAAGCCCGCCAAGGGTTGGCTGTTTTATAATCCGGCGGCTGCCCGTAAAGCTGCCACCTTGTCCAGACGCTCCCAGGGAAGGTCCAGATCAAGACGGCCAAAATGACCATAGGCTGCTACCTGCTTATAAATTGGTCGCCGTAATTCCAGGTCATGGATAATCGCTCCGGGACGCAAATCGAACTCTTTCTCAACTATTGCAGCCAAACTGGCGTCGCTGAGCTTGCCGCTGCCAAAAGTATCAACCATTATGGACACAGGCTTGGCCACTCCAATGGCATAAGCCAGCTGGACCTCGCAACGGTCAGCCAGACCGGCGGCAACTATATTTTTGGCCACATAGCGGGCCGCATAGGATGCGGAACGGTCAACTTTGGTGGGATCTTTCCCCGAGAAAGCACCGCCACCATGGCGGGCCATACCGCCGTAGGTATCGACAATAATCTTGCGCCCAGTTAAACCTGTATCTCCCTGGGGGCCACCAACGGCAAAACGTCCGGTTGGATTAATGTAGTATTTAGTGCGTTCATCGATCATTGACACCGGTAATACCGGCTTGATCACAGTTTCGAGAATATCATGACGCAGGGTGTCCATGTCAATATCGGGCCGGTGTTGAGTAGATATAACTACCGTGTCGATCCTCACTGGGCGGTCATCTTCGTACTCCACCGTCACCTGGGATTTTCCATCGGGTCGCAGGTAAGTTAACATCTTCTTTTTGCGGACCTCAGCCAGACGGCGTGTCAGCGCGTGGGCCAGAGAAATTGGCATCGGCATTAGCTCCGGGGTTTCTCGCGTGGCATAACCAAACATCATGCCCTGGTCGCCAGCGCCAAGGGTATCCGCCTCATCCTGTCCTTTTCCCTGTTTGTACTCCCAGGCTTCATTTACACCCATAGCAATATCCGGCGATTGTTCGTCTATAGTGGTAATGACTGCACAGGTATCACAATCAAAACCATATTTAGCCCTGGTATAGCCAATCTCCCTAACTGTTTCCCGGGCAATCCGAGGTATATCTACATAGCATTCGGTAGTAATTTCTCCGGCAATCAGAATCAGGCCAGTACTTACCAGGCATTCACAGGCAACCCGGGCCAAAGGGTCTTTTTCGATAATAGCATCCAAAACCGCATCTGAAATTCGGTCGGCAATTTTATCTGGATGTCCTTCGGTAACAGATTCTGATGTAAATAATCTACGATTTTTCATATAGCTCCTCCCATCTGGCCCGTTTTCCGCCAGCCAGGCAGAATTCTGATTGCGTCCAGGATACAGTGGGCCACTTCTATTTTGGTCAGGCGGGGCAGTTCCTTGATACTGCCGTCGGGATAAATAAGGGTTACAACATTACTATCACTGCCAAACCCGGCTCCGGGCCGGGTAACATCATTGGCTACAATTAAGTCTAATTTTTTTGCCTTAAGCTTTTGTCTGGCATTCGTCAGTAAGTTTTCCGTTTCTGCCGCAAAACCGACCAGTAACTGCTTATCTTTTTGCCGGCCCAGAATGGCCAGAATGTCTTCCGTAAGCTCCAATTCAACAACTGGCTCTATCTGGCCATTTTTTTTGAGCTTTTGGGGTGCTACAGCCCGGGGCCGAAAATCGGCTACCGCTGCTGCTTTTACTACTAAATCGGCATCGCTAAAACGTTCTTGCAGGGCAGCCAGCATTTCTGCTGCTGTTTGTACCGGGACTAATTCTACCTCCGGAGGCGGCTGCAGTTGACTGGCACTGATTAGCGTCACCTTAGCGCCCCGTTCCCAGGCGGCCTGCGCCAGGGCATAACCCATTTTCCCGCTACTATAGTTACCCAGATAACGCACCGGATCCAGAGGCTCCCGGGTACCGCCGGCAGTCACCAGCACTATCCGTCCCTGGTAATCCTGGGGTGACAGGGCACGCCGGCAGGCAGCAACGATTACTTCCAGGCTGGCCAGTCGGCCCTTGCCACTGGTACCGCAGGCCAGTTCCCCTTCAGCCGGTTCGACAATAATCCAGCCCCGCTGTTTCAAAGTAGCCAGGTTGGCCTGGACTGAGTCTTTATTGTACATATTTACATTCATGGCCGGCGCCACCAAGGTAGGGCAGGTTACCGCCAGGGCGGTAGCACTTAGCAGATCATCGGCAAAGCCATGGGCCAACCTGGCCAAGGTATTGGCGGTGGCAGGGGCTACCAGAAAAAGATCAGCTCTAGCTGCCAGGTCTATATGCGTCAGCGGTGATTCGTTCTCATTGCCAAATAAGGTCGTTAAGGTGGGCCGTCCGGTCAGGGTAGCAAAGGTCAGGGGGGTAATAAACTCCCGGGCCGCTGCCGTCATAACCACCTGCACAGTGGCCCCTTCCTGCTGCAGCAGACGACAAAGTTCAGCCGCTTTGTAAGCGGCTATTCCTCCACTAACCCCCAGAACAATTGTCTTGCCCTTCAAGCTCCTCATGCCTTCTTCTTGCCCCATTCATATTTAACCTTGCCTTCAGCTATCTCCTGTAAAGCTACAGTCACCGGTTTGGTTCCTTTGGGATGCTGATCGGCAAAGTCGCTCTCTGTCAACATCCGTGCCCGGCGGGCAGCCAGGACTGCCAGGGCGTACTTGCTGCCTACAATCTTTTCCAGCTGGTCCAAAGAAGGTTGCTTCAAGGATCATCACCCCGTTATGATTTGAAATCCATTAGATGGTATGCAGTAACAACTGGCTGTAGCGTTATTGTTTTACTTATATCTTTACTATAAAAGATAAAACACCCGTGGGAAAAAGCAGATATACTTCTCCCCGGGTATTAATACTCCTGGGGTCATTTATTGGCTATATTTATTAACCACACTATTCCGCTCTTAATCCCCGCTATCTTCCCCGGGGGCGTTAACAACTTCACGGGAAGTCAGACGATGGGCTACCGTCTCCGGCTGCACTGCTGAAAGAATAATATGATCGCTGTCAGTAATAATAACCGCCCTGGTTCGGCGGCCATAGGTTGCATCAATCAGCATCCCCCGTTCCCTTGCTTCCTGGATAATTCTTTTAATGGGTGCCGATTCGGGGCTGACTATAGCCACAATCCGCCGGGCTGATACAATATTGCCAAAGCCAATATTAATTAGTTTAATGTCCATAATTCCCCTCCTTAGCTATTCCACATTCTGCACCTGTTCACGCATCTTTTCCAGCTCGCATTTAACCTCTACTACTAGATGGCTGATATATTCGTTAGCGGCCTTGGCGCCAATAGTATTTATTTCCCGCCACATTTCCTGTAATATAAAATCCAAACGACGTCCAACTGCTCCACCTGCCGTCATAACGCCACTTATTTGCTGCAGGTGACTCTTCAGGCGTACGATTTCTTCTGTAATATCAGCCCGTTCTGCGATCATCGCTACTTCCATTTCCAACCGTCCTGGGTCAAGGGGAACCCCTTCAAGCAGCTCTCCAATTCTTTCCTTTAATTTCAGAGCATAAGTGCGTGGTACGTCCGCTGCCTGCTGCTGGATAACCTCCACCTGGCTAGAAATTAAACGCACCCGCTTTTCCAGGTCGGCCTGCAGGCGCTGCCCTTCCTGTTGCCGCATAGCCAACAAGCCGGCGAGGGCTTTATCCAGGGCGGCAGCCATCACTGGCCACAAAGTTTCCTCATCCCATTCCGGCTCATTAGCTTTTAATACCTCAGGCAAAGCCAACAACTTGTCAGCGGTAATATCCACCGGGATACCCATATTATGTGCCAGTTCCTTCAAAGCATTATAATACGTCATCGCCAGGTCGGTGTCAACGGTTAGCGGCTGTTTTTCTAGTTTTTCGTCGCTAATACTTATTATTGCTTCAACACGGCCCCTGTTAAGGTTTCCTTTAATCTGCTGACGAACCTTTTCCTCCAAAGCCAGGTAATACCTGGGCAGGCGCACCACCACATCCAGATAGCGCTGATTAACTGCTTTTAATTCCACAGTGACCAACCAGCCGCAGCCGCTGGCTTCACCCCGACCATAACCAGTCATACTTTTAAGCATAAGATACCCTTTCTAAACGAGACAAGAGAATGTTTATAGTACGTACGTTTTACCTCTACGGGGCATCGCCCCGAAGTCAACCTGCCCACCTCCACCTGGAGCAAGTTGTTTCGTATTATTTTCGAAGGAGGAGGGACGCTTTATAACTGCGTCCCTCTTAAGCTAAAATTCTACTTTCCCCAGATTCTGCCGCAGGCGCTCAATAGCTTCCCGGATACGCTCTTTACTGATGGTCAAGGCAATACGAAAATACCCTTCACCATAATTTCCGTAACCATTGCCCGGGGTAATAATTACCCCGGCTTTATCCAGCACCATCTCGGCAAATTCAGCAGAAGTAAAACCTTTCGGTACCGGTGCCCAGACATAAAAGCTGGCTTTAGGTTTCTCCAGCTGCCATCCCATAGAATTGAAACCTTCTACAACAATATCACGCCGTTCCTGGTAGACCCTGCGCACTTCTTCCAGACACTGCTGCGGGCCTGTCAGAGCGGCTATACCCGCATACTGGACTGCCTGGAAGACCCCGGAATCAATATTTGATTTAATCCGCCCCAGAGCCTCAATTACATCGGCCCGGCCACAGGCCCAACCCAGCCGCCAACCAGTCATATTATAGGGTTTGGACACCGAATTGAATTCAATGCCTACCTCTTTGGCTCCAGGAGTTTGCAGAAAAGATTCTGCCTTGTAGCCATCATAGGTAATTTCACTATAGGCAGCATCATGGCAAACAATCAAATCATAGCTCTTGGCAAACTCAACTACCTCCTGGAAAAATTCTCTTCCGGCCACAGCTCCGGTAGGATTATTAGGGTAATTGATAAACATCAGCTTGGCCCGGCGGGCAACTTCTGCGGGGATATCTGCCAGATTCGGTAAAAAGCCGTTGACCTTGGTAAGAGGCATAAAATAAGATTCGCCGCCGGCCAGTAGGGTACCTATATTGTAAACCGGATAACCTGGGTCAGGGACCAGGTTTATATCGCCAGGATCAACATAACAGAAAGATATATGCGCTATGCCCTCTTTGGAACCAATCAGGGTAACGATTTCCCGGCGAGGATCCAGTTCAACTCCGTACAGATTACGGTACCAGTCAGCTACCGCCTGCCGGAAGGCCAGCATGCCCACTGAAGTGGGGTACTGGTGGTTTTCCGGATTGCGAGCCTCTTCTACCAGTTTTTCGATAACATGGTCCGGTGTAGGCATATCGGGATCGCCGATACCCAGGCTGATAATATCAACTCCCTGTTCTCGGGCTGCTTCGATTTTCTTTTCAATACGGGCAAACAAATACGGTGGTAATTCGCGTATACGTCTGGCTTCTTGCATTATGTACGCCTCCTTTGATAATAAAATCCTACCCTGGCCGCCAAGCTTATTGTTTTTATTCACACGGTGCGCTCGGCGCCGGGCAAGCCCTTTAGGTAAAAAACCAAGTTAAATTTATGGCCTATCAAGCTTCCTCCAGCGGGAATTCACCCCGGAAAACTTCCTCAGCCGGGCCTGTCATATAAACATGGTCGTCATCCGGCGACCATTCGATCTGCAGGTCGCCGGCAGCCAGGTGCACTGTTACCCGGCGCTCGCTACGGCCGGTTAAAGCTGCGGCTACTGTAGCAGCACAGGCACCGGTCCCGCAGGCCATCGTCTCGCCGGCGCCCCGCTCCCAGACCCGCATTTTCAGTTCAGTAGGGTTAAGAACCTCAATAAATTCTACATTGGTGCGCTGGGGAAACAGGGGGTGATGTTCCACAGTCGGCCCAACCGTAGCTACCGGCGCCTGTTCCACATCATTGACAAAAAAAACGCAGTGGGGGTTGCCCATAGAAACACAGGTCCCCTGCCAGCTTGTCCCCTCTATGGTTATCGTTTCGTTTATAACCGGTGAACCTTCGCCCAGCATAGGTATCTCAGAACGTTCTAAGCGCGGTTTGCCCATATCCACCTGTACAGCCGCTACTTTATCCCCTTCTAATATTAGCAAAGGTTTAATTATCCCTGCCAGGGTTTCCACGGTAAATTCTGTTTTCTGTACCATTCCTGCTTCAAAAACATAACTGGCAAAACAGCGAATACCATTACCGCACATTTCCGGCTCGCTGCCGTCGGGGTTGAAAATCCGCATACGTAAATCAGCCTGTTCCGAAGGTAGAATCACAATCAAGCCATCAGCACCAACCCCAAACCTGCGGTGACAGATCCGGCGGGCCAGGCTGGCATAATCCTCAATCCTCGGCGCCTCAATCAGCACAAAATCATTTCCCAGTCCATGCATCTTAACAAACTTCAAGCAGATCACCCTTGCTCAAAACATTTATGCTCTCATTTTAACATTTATGCCTAATTTTCGCCAGTTTTATTTACTTTTGCCAGACCAAACGCCAGGCCGGCTCAAGCAGGTAATAATTAATTGCGTAATACATGGTGCGCCAACCTGCTGCCAGTAAAACCAGACCCCAGTGGAAATAATTTAAAGGAGCCGTCTTAAAGATCGCCTGAAAAACAGGCACATAAAGCACCATTAACTGCATAAGCAGAGAGCAGGCCACCGCCCCTACCAGGTAAGGGTTGGAAAAATAGCCTACTGCGAATGGGGAAAGCTCCTGAGAGCGACATTCAAAAACAGCAAAAAGCTGGGCCATCACCAGAGTGGTAAATGCTATTGTGCGGGCGGTAATGATGTCTCCTTCCCCCAGGTATAAGCCCACTACAAAGGCAGCCAGGGTAGCCAGGCCAATTTGCAAACCCAGGGTTAGCATCCCTTTGCCCATTCCCCGGGCAAAGACACTTTCACCAGGTGGGTGGGGCGGCCGCTGCATTATTCCCGGTTCTTTGTTATCCATTCCTAGAGCTAGAGCGGGTAAACCGTCTGTAACCAGGTTAACCCAGAGGATTTGGATAGGCAGTAGCGGCAGTGGCAAGCCACTGAGCACAGCTAAAAACATGGTCAAAACTTCGCCGATATTACAGGAAAGTAAGTAACGAATAAATTTGCGGATATTATCATATATAGCCCGCCCTTCTTCAATAGCAGCTACAATAGAGGCAAAATTATCATCGGCTAGAACCATAGCCGCAGCTTCCCTGGTAACGTCGGTGCCGCTACGACCCATAGCGATACCAATATCCGCCTCTTTTACCGCCGGGGCGTCATTAACACCATCCCCGGTCATAGCAATCACATGGCCCTTTGCTTTCAAAGCCCTGACAATGCGCAACTTGTGCTGGGGAGTTGCCCGGGCATAAACATTTACCCGCGCAGCCGCTTTGACCAACTGGGCATCTGTCATTTTTTCTAACTGGTTGCCGTTCATAATCTGACTTTCATGCTCTACCGGCAGGCCCAATTCCCGGGCGATTGCCCGCGCAGTTGCCTGATGGTCTCCGGTAATCATAATAACTTTGATCCCTGCCTGGCGACAAACCCGGATAGCTGCGGCAGCCTCTGGCCGGGGGGGATCGGATATCCCTATCAGTCCTACCAGGGTTAATTTATTTTCTATTGTCTCTTCCGTTATTGCCGTTCCTGCCTCCAGGTCACGGTAAGCCAGAGCCAGGACCCGTAAAGCCTGACCGGCCATGGCCTCATTTTCCTTTACAAGCAAGCGGCGATAGTATTCGTCCAAGGGCACACTTTTATCACCAATAAGGATAGTATCGCACAGGTCAAAGATAACGTCCGGCGCCCCTTTGACATAAGCCCGCAAGCCCCGGCCCTGCCGGCAGACGACGCTCATACGTTTGCGCTCTGGATCGAAGGGAAGCTCGGCAACCCTGGCTGCTTTTTTTTCCAGCTCTTCGCGCCACAATCCCCCCTTGGCCGCTGCGACCAGCAAAGCACCTTCGGTGGGATCGCCGTTAATGTCCCAGTCATTATTACCGGCAGCTCCAAATACTCGAGCAAAAACATTATGTCTGCTTTTGCCGCTGATACTTACACCTTTTTGCCGGCCATTTCCCCGCCTGCCGCCGCGCAGCCAGCCCCCCAGAGCTATTCCCCTTTTCTGCAAGGCGGCATTGTTACACAGGGCGGCAATGGTTAGCAGCAGTTTGAGGTTGCCGCTAACTGCCACCCGTTTTTCTCCATGCCTGTATTCACCCTGGGGCCGGTAGCCAGTCCCGCTGACTGTTAAACGCTGCCCGCCAAC
The DNA here is from genome assembly GCA_012727745.1 of Clostridia bacterium. Taxonomy (GTDB): domain Bacteria; phylum Bacillota; class DSM-521; order Neomoorellales; family Neomoorellaceae; genus JAAYGJ01. The sequence continues at coordinate 15,661 of JAAYGJ010000266.1, forward strand.
CCATACCTGGCGCACGGTCATCTTGTTTTCCGTCAGGGTACCGGTCTTATCAGAACAGATAACCGTAGCACAGCCCAAGGTTTCTACCGCAGGCAGCTTACGGATAATAGCATTACGCTTGGCCATTTTCTGTACACCCAGAGCCAAACATACAGTTACGATGGCCGGCAAACCCTCAGGGATAGCAGCCACAGCCAGGCTAACCCCGGCCAGGAACATGCTGTAAAGCGTTTCGCCCCGGCTAATACCAATTATTACTACCGCCGTGCATATAGCCAGACAGGCCAGTACCAACCAGCGCCCTAAATGGGCCAGGCGTTTTTGTAAAGGCGTCGTTTCCTCCGTTACTTCCTGGAGCATGCCGGCAATCTTGCCCATCTCCGTGGCCATCCCGGTAGCTACCGCTACCGCTACTCCCCGGCCCCTGGTAATCACCGTTCCCTGGTGGACCATATTGCGACGATCTCCCACAGTGACCGTTCCCACCAACCTCCCGGGAGTTTTGTTAACCGCCGTCGACTCACCTGTGAGAGCGGATTCTTCCGCCTGGAGCATGCTGCTGCTGAGCAACAGGGCATCAGCTGCCACCCGATCGCCGCTTTCTAGTAAAATAATGTCCCCGGGGACAACTTCCCGGGCCGCTATTCTTTGTACTACACCATCTCTTCTAACCCGGGCTTCCGGGGCTGCCATTGCCCGCAAAGCTTCCAGTGAACGCTCAGCCCGATATTCCTGAATAAAACCCAACAGGGCATTAATAGTCACAATGGCCAAAATGGTGACAGCATCAGCAATTTCACCCAGCAAAAATGATACGGCTGTAGCAGCCAGCAATACTGATACCATGAAATCTTTGAACTGGGAGAAAAATAATTTGTAAGGCGGCTCCTTGGGCTTGGTTTGGAGCTGGTTGGGACCGGCTTTAGCCAGACGGCTGTATGCTTCGTCCGAGGCCAGACCCCTCTCGGCATCAACTTGCATGATTTGCAAAACTTCTCTGTCGCTCAACTGGTACCAGGGTTGCAACTGCATTCACTGTTTCCCCTCTTTCTTCCAGAATCACCATCAGTTTATGCCTGTACCTGGAAGAAAAGAACATCCGCACTGCGTAGTTTCCAGTTGCCGGCAGGCATGCTATACTAAACCCGTAGTATTTCACCTCGTTTTTCTTTAAAATATGACTTCAAACCTTTCCCGTCTCTCTTTCCGCATAATTTAGAAAGGTGCTGCCCTGCCTGGAGCGCACCGCGATGAATGAAAACATTTCTTAAAATAAGGAGCAATATTTTATGGCTTTCGATGGTATTTTCCTCGCTGCCATTAGGGAAGAATTAACAGAGCTGATAGGCAGTCGCGTTGACCGCATTTTTCAACCGGAAAAAGAAACCCTGATCTTGCACCTGCGCAAGGCCCGGGAAACCAAAAAACTATTGCTCTGCAGTTTGCCCGACCAGGCCCGGGTGCACCTGACAGCAGGAGGTTTTACCAACCCTCCCAGCCCGCCCCTATTTTGTATGGTACTCCGCAAGCACCTGGAGGGTAGCTTCCTGGCAGCTATCGAGCAACCCGGCCTGGAACGGGTCCTGAAGCTGCACTTTAATACTGCCGACGAGCTGGGCCGCCCGACAACGCGGTTGCTGGTAGTTGAAATTATGGGCAAACACTCGAATATTATTCTACTAAAACCGGACGGTGAAATTGTTGACGCCAGCCGCCGTTACACCCATGCTGTCAGCCGCCACCGCGAAGTCCTGCCCGGACGCCCTTATATCCCTCCCCCGCCCCAGGAAAAAGCCGACCCCAGACAAATGGATGACGAGGCTTTCTGCAACTATCTCCTGAGCAGCAGCCTCAACCTGCCCCTGCAACGGTTACTGGTGCAAAAGCTAAGCGGTATCGGCCCGCAAACTGCCGCTGAAATCCTGCACCGGGCGGCTTTGCCGGTAGAAACAACCCTGAACGATTGCGGCCAATACGAATTAACCCGCCTCTGGCAGGCCCTTCAAGAAATACTGGCAGCGACGGCAGCCCCTGCCTCGCAGGCAGTAGTTGTCAGAAACAAAGAACAACAGCCCCTGGCTTTTGCCGCTTTTGATTTATACCAGTACCAGGATCTACCACGGGAGTACTACGAGGGGCCTTCAAAAGCCTGTGATAATTTCTTTGCTGCCCGCCGCGAGGCGCAGATCCTGGCAGGAATGCGGCTCAGTTTAGAACATACCCTGCAGAGAGAACTAAAACGCTGCCGTAAAAAAGAAAGCTTACAGGCAGCAACTGTGGCTGAAGCCAGCGGAGCCGAAGCCTGGCGCCTGGCCGGCGAACTGATTACCGCCAATATTTACCGGCTGACCAGGGGGCAGGACAGCTTTACAGCCATTAACTTTTATGACCCGGAAAACAAGCCGATTACCATCAAACTGGACCCTGCTTTGAGTCCGGCAGAAAATGCCCGCATTTATTTCAATCGCTATAATAAAGCCAAAAATGCCGCCCGTCTGGCCAGAGAACAGCTTGAAAAAACCCGCGAAGAAATCGCCTACCTGGAAAGCATCAACCAAGCCCTGTCAATAGCAGTAGATAAGTACGACCTGGTAGAAATCCAACGGGAACTGCGCCGGGCCGGTTACCTGCCAGAACCCAGAAGCAAACAACAAGCCGGCCGAAAAGCAAAACAAAAAGAGGCTCTCCGGCAGTCCCTACCCCTCGAATTTACCTCCCCTGACGGTTTTAAAATACTGGTAGGTAAAAACAACCGCCAAAATGACTGGCTAACCCTGAGGCAGGCCGCCGACAGCGACCTCTGGTTGCATGCCAAAGATATTCCCGGCTCTCACGTAATTATCAAGACTGAAGGCCGGCAGGTATCTGCCGCTACCCTGGAGATGGCAGCCCGGCTGGCGGCCCGCTACAGCAGCGCCCGCCAGTCCAGCCGGGTGCCAGTAGACTATACTCTGGTAAAACACGTCCGTAAACCCGCCGGGGCCAAACCCGGCAGAGTAATCTATGACCACCAGCGCACAGTTTATGTAACTCCCATCGAAATTACTTAACGGGATGTTAAATCCATCTCAGCTGCAATCGCCCGGGCGGCAGCGACCGGATCAGGAGAAGCAGTAATAGGACGGCCGATGACCAGGTAATCGCTCCCCTCAGCCAGGGCCTCGGCTGGGGTCATCACCCGGCGCTGGTCGCCCAGGGCAGCCCCCGCCGGACGCACTCCCGGGGTAACAATAATAAAATCGGAGCCACAAGCCTTACGAATGGCCTTGATCTCCCGAGGTGAAGCAACTACCCCGTCAAGGCCGCAGTCCTGGGCCAGCCGCGCCCAGTGAACTACCTGCTCCTCTAGCTCCCGTTCAATGCCAACCTCGCTACGCAAAGCTGCCCCATCCAGGCTGGTCAATACAGTTATGGCCAGCAGCAGCGGCGCTCGACATCCAGCTTTAGCGGCCTCTTCCCGCACAGCCCCTGCTGCTGCTGTTAACATGGCCCTGCCACCGGCCGCATGGACATCAAGAATGTCTACCCCCTGGCGTACCAGGGCTCGCGCTGCTCCGGCCACCGTATTGGGAATGTCATGCAGTTTCAGGTCGGCAAAAACCTTACCTCCATGCTGCTTAACCATAGCAATAGCAGCCGGACCGGCAGCACTGTAAAACTCCAGGCCCACCTTAAAAAAGCCAACATGCGTAGCAAGGCTCTTTACCAATCGTTCACCGGCGCTTAAATCAGGTACGTCCAGGGCAACAATAATTTTCTCTTTTGCTGGCATAACTTATCACTCCTCGCTTAATTTAAAGAATATACTCCTGCTCACGGCCTGCGCTTGCAAGCCCCTGATAGTCATCTGTACTAAAGATACTACTACCTAACCAGTCAGGCGCCGGCGCAAAAGGTAGAGAGGCGGGTAGAAAAAGATGGCTATAAAGCCCAGCAACCAGGCCACATGAATAAGCAGGGCTAGGCTGCATTGACCCAGGACCAGAGGGCGTATTATCTCCACAACATGGTAGAGGGGTATTATCCAGGCCAGCCGCTGAGCGAATAATGGCAAAGTATCCAGGGGGAAAAATATGCCGGCAAAAAGAAACATTGGCGTAATAATCAGGGTGAAAAAATAGCTAAAAGTATCAATCTTGGGTACCAGCCCGGTCCAGATCATCCCCAGTTCGGCAAAGACTAATCCACACAGGACCAGAACCAGGGGTACCAGCAAGGCTAGAGGGGATTGCACCAGCCCCAGCAGGAAAATCACCAGCAGGATGACCGACCCATAGAGGACACTTTTAAAAGTACCAAATATCATCTCACCTACAACTACTTCATCCAGGCTGATAGGGGTAGCTATCAGAGCATGATAGATTTTTTGATATTTCATGCGGGTAAAGCTGTCATAGGTGCACTCCGCCGCCGTAGCCCACATCGCTGATGAGGCAATCAAGCCCGGAGCCAGAAACTGAATATAATCCATACCGTCGATAGCCGGAATATATTGGCCCAAGCCATAACCCATGGCAGCCAGATACAATAAAGGTTCCAGGAAATTAAACATAATATTGGTAAGCCAGGTTTTGCGGAAAACCACAAAATTACGCCAGAAAACTTTCCAGGCCCGATAAGAAATCTGCACTTTAGTCAAGGCCCCTCCCTGTGAGTTTTAAAAACACGTCCTCCAGGGTAGCCGGTCTTAATACCTGGTGGGTAAAATCCAGACCGCATTTTTGCAGTGCCCGCCATAACTGGCGGCCCCGGTTAGTATACAGGTAGAGGGTCTGCCCAATCACCTGGGAAGCGAGAAACTCTCCATTTATACCTGCCAGCTCCTCTTTACCCCCTTCTGGCAACGGCGCCAGTTCCAGGACTTCCCGCCCCACATGCCGCTCTACCAGCTCCCGAGGAGTGCCTGTCTCCAGAATATGCCCCTGATCCATAATCACCAGCCGGTCGCACAGCTGGGCAGCCTCCTCCAGATAATGGGTAGTCAAAAGCAAAGTAACCCCGCTTTCTTTTAACTGGCGCATTTTCTCCCAGATAAGGTGACGAGCTTCCGGGTCTAAACCGGTAGTAGGCTCGTCCAGGATTAATAGTTGCGGCCGGTTAACCAGTGCCCGGATAATCGCCAGGCGCCGCTTCATACCGCCGGAAAGGTGCTCTACTTCTACCTGCGCCTTAGTCTCCAGGCCGGCAAAGGCCAGCAGCTCCTGTACCCTTTGCGCCGCCACCCGGCGGGGAATATCAAAATAGCTGGCATAAAGCAGCAGGTTTTCCTGTACCGTCAACTCCGGGTCAAGGTTATCTTCCTGGGGTACTACTCCCAAGCGGGCTTTAATCTGGCGGCTATGGGAAGTCACGTCAAACCCCAACACCTCCAGGCTGCCGCCGCTAATCGGGGTAAAACAGTGGACCATCTTGATGGTAGTAGTTTTACCGGCTCCGTTAGGTCCCAGGAAGCCGAAACACTCCCCTGCCTGCACGCTAAAATCTATCCCCTTTACCGCCATAAAACCGTTATAATTTTTCACCAGCCCCCGGGCTCTGATGACTTCAGTCACTGCTAAATGCCCCCATAGAAATACCCCGGCTATAGCGGGGTTTAGAACTTTTTGCTTATTATACGCTTTTGTAGCAGCTAAAACAAGCATAATGTTGCGGACTAATAACGGCCGTATTTTTTGCTTTTGGTCCGGGGTTTTTCCCGGGGTTTTAGGCCAAACAGAGAGCACAGGCGTAAGACCAGGCGCACCGGCCAGAAAGAAAGCTGGCGCTTTAGTTCCTGGCGTTCTTTTTGCAGGTCGGACAACGACCGTTCCAGATCTTCATTGGCAATAAGGGTCGTCTGCAGGCGGTATTCCTGTTCCCGCAGCTGCTGTTTTAAGCGCGACTGTTCAGCCTGGGCATCGCTGACAGTCTTGTTAAGGGTACCCTGCAGCTGCATCAACCTTGTCTCCAGGTGGCTGATACGTTTCTTGCTTGTGTCCCGTTCCACCCTTAAACTTACTAGTTGTTCTTCGATCTGGATTAATTCCTGGCGCATCTCCTCCCGGCGCCGGTGCAATTTTTCCAGATCGCCCAATAAAGTTCTATTTTCCTGGCGCAAATCTTCTATTTCCCGGAGTAACCTGGCTTTTTCCTCATCCTTGCTTTCCGGCAGGCGGCTGGTACCTGCTTTACCACCGTTAATCAAACTGAACTCTTTGGCAGCAGCTTTTATTTCCCTGGTATCCAGAGAAATAGCAGCCGTTTCTGCCCCGGCGGCAACCTCCTCCCAGCTGTTTGTATCCCCCGGTTTAAATCCCGGCAATGAGAATTTAGCCTTAGTATCGGCAAACGGATTTTCTTTGTTGTCACTTTTAATGGGAAACAGTTTGTCCCAAAAATCATTCCTGGGAAGCAACGGGGCCGGTTTTGCCAGGGGCAGGGTTGAGCTAACAAACAGCTCTGTTTCTTTAGATCCTGGGACGCTGCCTCCCTTGCCTTCTGACTGCTGCAACGCTGCCTGCGATTGACCGTTGCTGCCGGCTTCAGATTCTGCTTTGCCTTTAGCCCTGGATACAGCTGAAGCAGCAACCTCTTGTATTGCAGCCGACCCTGCCGGCCGTTCTTCCGGTTCAATGTACGCCCAGTGGATCAGGCCCCAGCGGCCGTCTTTGAGCCGTAAGAAGCGGCCGTCAGTGACCAGTTTCTGTTCCCCAGGCAGTTCTGCCTTGCCTGTTTCCTTCAGCTTCTGGTTGATATCACTTAACCTCATTGCATCCCCATTAGCCTGCAAAATCCTGTGGGCGGCATCGTTTTCCTTAAGGCCATCCAGGCGCAGGCACCAGAGACCTTTACCTTCACTGCGAAAAGAAGGATTTTTAGTCAAACAACGGTTGAGATTCTTTTGGACTTTAGTCGGTGTTTGGTTAACCAGCAAAGCCTGAGCTTCCCGGAGCAATTCGTCCACTGACTGGGGCGAATATTCAAACAATCTTTGCTTGAGAATGTCGGTAAGGGAGTCTAGTTTACCCGTTACCTTTACTTTGGCTATTTTGGGCGTCGGGATATTTTTAGTTTTTTTAGCCACAGGGCCCACCTCTTTCGAAAGTTTTAGACATCATAGTGCCATTTATTTCCATGAGGTATTAGACACCCGGGCCTATTTTTCCTTCCGAAAAAATGGGAATTTATGTCATATTTTAGTAATTCGCAAACACTACCCATAGCGGGATGGTTAACATTGATAAAAGGGTACTAACGGCCACTGAATCAGAAAGGAGTTTGTATTCACTGTTGTATTTACGGGCCATTGCCGCCGGAACTGCTGCTGTTGGCATTGCCATTTGCATAATTATTACCAGGCGCACAGCTCTTTCAAGACCGGGCAACAGTGATAGTAGCCCCAGCGTTAATAAGGGAAAAATTAGCAACCTCAGCCCCGCAACAAAGTATACTATCTTATTAATGAATATTGACTTAAGGGGTGATTCTGCCAGCATGGAACCTATCAGGAACAGAGCCATAGGTATGGTTGCTTGCCCCAGTCCCTCCAGCGGTCGAAAAATAAGCTCTGGTATTCGAATATGTAGCAAAGCCAGCACAAAGCCGAAAATAATTGCCTGAGAATTAATATTAAAAATCTGGCGCCAGTCTAAACGGCGCTGCTGCTTACCTTGAGCCAACCACACGCCTAAAGTAAACATTAACAGATTATGGCTCAAATTAAACATAGCTGCATAAAATACTCCCAAAGGACCCAGCAGAATATAAGCTACCGGGAAACCCAGGTAACCGACATTGGCAAAAGTCGTTGCCAGGCTGAATGATGGCCTTTTCTGTTGTGGTAAATGGAGCAAGGTACCAAACACTATACTACAAGCATAAAAAAACAGTACCAGGCCAAAGGAAATAAGCAAGATAGTCCAGGCATTAGCAAGCTGCTGGTCAGAAACCTCAATTGTCATAGAGGTAATGGTAAGGGCCGGCATGGTAAAAATAAAAATAACGTCAGATAAAACTTTGTCACCCTCGGCAGTAATTATCTTTTTTTTACGTCCAAGGTATCCCAGAAAAACATAAACAAATAGGGTTGACACTTGCGCAGCTACTGAAAAAAAATTGTCCACAGCCCGGTTCCTCCAATTTTTCGCGTACAAACTTGTCCAAGTTGAACTGCCGGGAGAAGGCTATTCTTTTCTTAAAATCAGGACATTCTGATGGGTAATATTGGGCACAAAAACTGACTTTACCGCATAAGGTTTTAAACGTCGGCGGGTAGCCTTGTTAGACCAGATTCTTATTCCTTTGAACTTAAAACCAATCTGGCGCATAGCTTCAGCTACCATAAATCCCAAAGGAATATATTCTCCCTGCTGGTAACGATCGCCCACCAGCATAACCAGATAGCGCAGGGGCTGCAAAACGCGCCAGATTTCCCGGCCTATTTCCTGCAGGCGCAATAAAAAGCTTTCCAGGTCGGGAGCCTGGCCCAAATCCTCGCTCTGATAAGAGTCTGTCATATTAAAATTTGTCTCTTCCCGGAAACCGCCAGCCCCGTGGTTAATGCCATAAGGGGGATCAGTAATAACTGCAGCCACCGTTTCAGAGGGTACCTCTTTTAAAAGCGCCAGGCAATCACCCTGGTACATTTGTCCATTTATTGCTTGGCCGGTATCTTTCGCCTGGCTACGGCGACAGAAAGCACCCTCTGCCAGCACAAACTCGCGTTTTATCGTTTCATATATTTCAACCCACCGGGGGTTCAGCTCAAAACCCACACAGGGCCGGCCAACCAGCGCTGCACCCAGCAGGGTCCCGCCTACGCCGGCAAAAGGGTCCAACACCAGTTCGCCTTTTTTGGTGAAAAAAGTAATTATTTCTGCCATTACCTCCGGCGGTTTCATGGCTCCGTGCTGCTTACGCAACTGGTGGGTAGCATCGGGAGGGTAAGAGGTAATATATAAAGTGTCGGTCCAGTACAGCCACTGGCGACCATCCAGATCATTAAGACGGTTTTTAAGTTTAGCCGCCACCGCCATTTTCCCCCTCAGCAGCAGCTTTTAGCAGTTCTCTAGCCTGGGTAATCTGGTTTGCGGGCACCTGAATTTCCACCTGGCCCATAGGTCCCGTATTAAATATATAAACATTGCCGGTTGCCTCCCCTTTAAGGCGCACCAGAATGCCCTCCCCTTGCAACAGGCTCTGGATAAAAAGGGCTTCCAATCGCCCTTTGACAGCAATAGTTTCCCATCGTGGCAACACGTGTGTTTTATCCCCCTCTCTCCTCCTCGCGCCTTAATTGCTCCAGTATCGCAGTAAATATTGGCGGTAAAGGACTGGTAAATACCAGGCGTTCCCCTCGCAAGGGGTGCCGAAAGGCAAGGTAGCCGGCATGCAAAAGCTGCCCGTCTATTGCGAACGGGCACCTGCGGGGACCATACTTGGGATCGCCTACTAGCGGGTGACCCAGATAAGCCATATGCACGCGAATCTGGTGGGTGCGCCCGGTTTCCAGCTTTACCTTTAACAGGGTATATTTATTAAATCGCTCCAGAACCTGGTAGTGAGTGCAGGCCGGCCGAGAATTCTTTAACGTAACTGCCATTCGCTTCCGGTCAACAGGGTGCCTGCCAATAGGAGCTTCAATGCGCCCCCGGGGACTGGACACAACTCCATGGACTAGCGCCTGGTAAACCCTCTCAACCGTACGGGCTTTGATTTGCGCTGCCAGGTCCCGGTGGGCTGTGTCAGTTTTGGCCACCACCAGGAGCCCTGACGTATCTTTGTCCAGGCGGTGCACTATACCCGGGCGCAAGATCCCGTTAATTCCCGACAAATTGGTACAATTGTAAAGCAAAGCGTTAACCAGGGTACCCTGCCTGCTGCCGGGGGCAGGGTGCACCACCATACCCCGGGGTTTGTTGACGACAATAATGTAATCGTCCTCATAAAGAATATCCAACGGTATGGGCTCCGGTACTGCTTCCAACTGTGTCGGCGGCGGTATATGCAGCCGGATTTTTTCCCCGCCCCGCAGGCGGTAATTGGCTTTGAGGCAACTTTTTCCGTCCAGGCTGAGCTCGCCCTCACTTATTAACTGTTGAAGGCGTGAACGGGAAAGTTCAGGCAAACGAGCCGCCAGCCAGGCATCGAGACGTTTTCCACTTGCCTCCGGGGGTACTTCTATCGCAAAAATATCACTCATAGCCAGCTCCCCTGTTTGCCGCCTGAAGCGAGGATCTGCCAGCATAAAAGAATAACCCCGCTGACAACAGCCATATCAGCCAGGTTAAATACCGGCCAAATGCGGAAATCAAGAAAATCAATAACATAACCGAAACGCAAACGGTCAATTAAATTGCCAACCGCCCCGCCCAACATTAACGCCAGGGCCAAGCGCACTATCATTTGTCCCGGAGGCAAATAGAGGTAAGTAAACACGATAAGTATCACTACCGCCAGGGTTACCCCGATAAACAACCAGGTTTTATTGGCAAACAAGCCAAAAGCTGCGCCCGGGTTGTTAACGTAAGTTATATGAAAAATAGACTCTATTACCGGTAAGCTCTGATTGGGCACCATGTTGGTGCGTATAATATATTTGCTAAGCTGGTCAACTGCCAGGACCAATATTACCAACAGAGCAAAAGGCAAATTAATCCCCCCAGGAATAATATGCTTTCAGGTTTTGTCCCAGCCTATAATTCTATGCCTGTCTATGCCTGCAGGCCGGAAGCTGCTAATACTGACCATATCATACCATGTTAGGCAGCAGGGGTAAACTGTCCTGGCAGCATCTGCCATTGCTATTGTCCGGCTTTGCCGCTGTTATCCACCCGGTCCCAGCCAGCCTGGCCAACTTCTGTTTCTGCCGGGCTGCTCTCGTCAGCGATGTAGGCACCGGTATCTTCATAAAACATGCCGTCAGCACCCTTATAGTAAGCTATCTCTTCAACGCTCTCCACATTACCCTGGTCCTCACTCAGGTCCAGCGGACCGTAGTAGGAACCACTGCGGGATTCAGAAGCATGTTCTAATGTCTGGCCCAGTTCCTGCCAAACATCCTCCCCGTCATACTGAATTGCCTCTTCTTCGTCAGACTGTATCTCTCCCGGCTCAAAAGTCTGACCGCCAAAGGGTGGCAAAATCACCTTTTCCTCGATAGGGCGCGAATCTCTTTCCTCCCTTTGTTCCCTTTTTTGCCGACACTCCAGGCACAGGGTAGTTTCCGGGACGGCCTCCAGGCGTTCCAGGGAAATTTCCCGGCCACAGTCCTGGCAGTAGCCATAAGTTCCTTTGCTGATGCTCGCCAGGGCGTCGTTAATTTTTTGTAATTGGATCTGCAGGTTATCACGCAGTGCCAGGTCTTTGCTGCGTTCGAATACTTCACTACCAAGATCCCCGGGATGATTGTCATAACGGGACAGTTCCTGAGTAGTTTCAAACAGGGACTCTCCCAGTCCATCCTCATTAAGGGAACGGACTAATTCCTCCAGCCTGGCTTTTTCCGCCAGCAGCTGCTGGCGGAAGCGATTGCTAGTCGCCGCATCCATTGAGAATACCTCCTATTAAATTTCTTGCTGAACCATACGTACTATCTCCGCTATCAGCTTGCCGATTACCGGCAGGTTTAACAGAGCCAACTCGCGAATAAGATAAATTACTATTGCTCCCAGGATCGTAAAACCAATAGCAAGTCCCAACCCCCGGGCTACCCCCGCGACAAAATTTATCAGCAACAGCCGCCAGGGGCTGCGGTAAAGCTCGATCCATTCAGCCAGATTAGCTTTTTCAATGGCTGTTATTAGCTGCTGCATTTTTTTGACCAGCAAACTGTTCCCCGGTTCATCAGCCCGCAATTTTTTCTCTTCCCCTCTCTACACCTTAATATTATGTAGCTTGCCCCCTGCCCCGGGCCTTATAACAAAAATCCTGCGTCAAGGACGCAGGATTTTTACTCGGTCACCGTTGGCCAGCAAGGCTGCATTGGCCTCGTCAGTATCAAGATGCAACTCCAGAACATAAGTCTCTTTTGTGCGGATTATAACATTATTTAAAATCATCCCCCTGGGACCGGGAACCAGTACTTGAACTACTTGATCGTTATGAAGTTTCAACTCAGCAGCCCGTTCCGGCTCCATATGGATATGACGGGCCGCCAGAATGACACCCCGGGGTAGGTTAACCGCCCCAGCCGGACCTACCACTACAACTCCGGGAGTGCCGTCAAGATCGCCCGAATCCCTGATTGGCGGGCGCAAACCCAGGCGATAAGCATCAGTCATGGCTACTTCCACCTGGGTATATTCCCGCAACGGGCCCAGTACCCGCACACTTTCCAATACTCCCCGGGGGCCGACAATAGTAACCGTCTCGTTGGCAGCAAATTCTCCCTTCTGGCTGAGTTCCTTTTTAACTGTAAACTCATAGCCAGCTCCAAATAGAGCGTCGGCCTCAGCACGGCTAAGATGTATATGCCGGCCGGAAACGCCGACGGGGACCTCCACGGGCAAAAACGCGTCAGTCGCGTGCTCTCTCACCAACCCGGTCCATCCTTTCATTAAATAAACAGTACAAAGGATAGGTGGTGATAAGCCACCACTGGAGGAAATGAGTTATTCCCCCAGGTGCAAAAGCGGTATTTTTATTATTGCCCCGGTCCGGCTTTTTTATCAACTAGCGCTTCGCGGGCAATTCTTAGCGCAGCACCCCGACACAACGCTCACAAAGGTCAGGGTATTCTTTGTCCTGGCCAACGGTTTCGCTAACCATCCAGCAACGTTCACATTTAGCGCCAGCAGCTTTCTCAACAACAACAGCCAATTCCGGCATCTCGGCATCAATAAAGACCTGTGCCGGGGGTGCCTCTGCAGGAGTGTGGAGCTGCACTTGAGAAACAATAAATACTGTCGTCAGCTCATTTTCCAGAGGCTGTAGGAAACTATAAAGCTCAGCGTCAGGGTAGAGATGGACCGCTGCGTTTAAAGAGTTCCCCAGGCCCTGTTCCTGGCGAACTTTTTCTAGGGCCCGATCTACAGCATTCCGTATCTGAAGAATTCTCTCCCATTTAGCGTGTAATTCATCATCTAGAAATTCTTCTTTAACCTGTGGCCAACTGGTCAGCTGAACGCTAACAGGCCTGTCGCCGTTCCCGGGCAGATGCTGCCAGATTTCTTCACTGGTAAAAGCCAGTACCGGCGTTAACAGTCTAGCCAGGACTTCAATGGTCTCATAAAGAACAGTCTGTGCCGAACGACGCCCTTTCGAGGCAGCGGGCCAGGTATAGAGCCGATCTTTAATTATATCCAGATAAATGGCACTTAAATCCACAGCACAGAAGTTATGAATAACATGATAGACTACATGGAATTCATATTCATCATAGGCCCTGGTAACTCTGTCGATTAGGCGCTGGAGCCGGTCCATAGCCCAGCGGTCCAGTTCCAGCATCTCAGTGCGGCTTACCCGGTCTTTTTCGGGAACAAAATCATAAAGGTTGGCCAGCAAAAAGCGACAGGTGTTACGGATTTTGCGATATGCCTCTGTAATCTGCTGCAAAATGTTAGGCGAAGCAGCTACATCGCGGCGGTAATCAGCCGAAGCCACCCACAGGCGCAAAATATCAGCGCCTTTTTGTTTGATAACATCAGCCGGGTCAATGCCGTTGCCCAGAGACTTGGACATCTTACGGCCTTCCTCGTCAACCAGGAAACCATGGGTCAGTACCTGGCGGTACGGTGCCTTGCCCCGGGTAGCCACCGCAGTGGACAGCGAGGAGTTAAACCAACCCCGGTGCTGGTCGCTCCCTTCCAGGTAGAGATCAGCCGGCCACCTCAGTTCGGGACGTTCCATCAGCACTGCCGCGTGGCTGGAGCCAGAATCAAACCACACGTCCATAATATCGGTTTCTTTGCGAAAATCCTGACTGCCGCACTCGGGACATTTTAACCCTGCCGGTACCAGTTCGTTCGCCTCACGGGCAAACCAGACGTTAGAACCGTGCTGGCGGAATAGTTGTTGCAAGTGGCTGATAGTGGCATCGTTAATAATTTCTTTGCCACACTGATTACAGTAAAAGATGGGGATTGGTACCCCCCAGGTACGCTGGCGGGAAATACACCAGTCGCCCCTATCGGCCACCATGTTATAAATGCGATCCCGCCACCAGGAAGGGATCCATTTTACTTCATTAATAGCCTCCAGAGCCTGCTGGCGAAATTTCTCAACCGAAGCAAACCATTGTTCCGTAGCCCTGAAGATAATTGGATGCTTGCAACGCCAGCAGTGGGGGTACTGGTGTTCCACAAAACTAAAATGGAGCAAAGCGCCTCGTTCTTCCAGTTCTTTAACCACCGCTTCATTGGCATCCAGGACAAATAGTCCGGCAAACTGGCCGCCCTCGTCCGTAAATCGTCCCTGATCATCAAGGGGCGATATAATCGGCAGGTTGTATTTTTTACCAACCTCGTAGTCTTCAATACCGTGGCCGGGAGCCGTATGCACGCAGCCAGTACCCTGTTCCAGGGTTACATGGTCACCAAGAATAACCAACGATTCCCGTTCCATCAGAGGATTGCGGCAGATTACTCCTTCCAACTCGGCGCCGCTAAAACTTGCCACTACCTGGTAATCTTCCTTACCAAAAGCAGCCATTACCTGTTGGTGCAGCTCCGCCGCCATCAGCAAACGTTCCTCACCGACCTGAATCAATAAATACTTAAACTCCGGATGCAAGCAGATAGCTACGTTGGCTGGCAGCGTCCAGGGGGTAGTAGTCCAGATAACGATTGAACTACCTTGAGCCTCAAATAGACCCTGGGCATCAATCACGGGGAACTTAACATAAATAGAAGGTGAACGGTGCTCGCCATATTCAACTTCCGCCTCGGCTAAGGCAGTCTCGCAATCTGTACACCAGTAAACCGGTTTGAGGCCTTTGTAAATACAACCTTTTTTAGCTATTTCACCAAAGACGCCGATCTGTACAGCTTCATATTCTGGGCTGAGGGTTAGGTAAGGGTTGTCCCAATCGCCACGAACTCCCAGGCGTTTAAATTCTTCCCGCTGAATGTTGACATACTTTAGGGCAAAATCACGGCATTTATTGCGAAAATGAACAATATCTACAGCGTGGCGATTAAGGCTCAAGCTTTTTATAGCCTGCTGCTCGATGGGTAAGCCGTGGGTATCCCAACCCGGTACATAGGGTGCGTCATAACCGTTCATTGAATGATATTTGACGATAATATCTTTCAATATTTTGTTCAGCGTATGTCCCAGATGAATGTGACCGTTAGCATAGGGAGGTCCATCATGCAAGATAAATTTAGGCTTGCCTTTATTGGCTTCCTGGACCCGGGCATAAATATCGTTTTCCTCCCATAATTTCATTATTTCTGGTTCTCGCTGAGGCAAGTTAGCCCGCATAGGGAATTTTGTTTGAGGTAAATTTAGAGTTTTACTATAATCCAATTGCTCTCGTCACTCCTCCTTAGCTCTCAAGGTCCTGACCCCATATTACCCGGCAATAATTAAAGGTATTTTTTTATTATAGTCATAATCAACCTGCCGGGTCAAGTTTTACCTTCTCTTCTGCCCCCTCAAGGAATTGCTGCTCATCCTCAATAAGAACAGAAGCTGCTGCTTCATCGTCGACGAATGTCTCCAGCTGGGCTTTCAGAAAGGAGCGAAAGCGCATTTTGAAAGCCGCTGTTTTAGCCTGCAGGTCGCTGTAGTAACGCTCCGCCTTTTCCACTTCGACCTGGGCCTGGTGGAGCATCTCTTTAACTTTATTTTCTGCTTCCTTAATAATCACTTCAGCTTCCCGCTGGGCATTCTGGCGCATTTCATCAGCCGTCTGCTGGGCCATAACCAGAGCTTGTTTAATTGTATTCTCTAGTTTATTGTAACGTTCTATTTCTTCGCTGAGACGCAAGTTCTTCTCCCGCAATTCTTGGTTTTCCCTGTAAACCTGGCCGTAATCCCGCAACACCTGTTCCAGGAATTCATCTACCTCATTGCAATTATATCCGCGGAAAGAGCGGGAGAATTCTTTCTTATTAATATCAAGGGGTGTTAACACTTTCACCGCCTCCTGTCATATGCCGCTGATTAATAAACCGATAATCAATCGCTGCACTAAATTTAAAAGCAAAACTGCTATAATAGGAGAAAAGTCAATTGGCATGCTGGTCCGGGGCATCAAGTTGCGAATTGGTGCCAGCAGGGGTTCAGTCACTTCGTAGATAAAACGCATAACCGGATGGTTGGGGTTGTGTGGCACCCAGGACATCAAAATACGAGCAATGATTATCCAGCTGTAAACATCAAAAGCCGACCTGACCAGCATTATCAGTGTCATTTGCATAGGCTTTTCTCCTTACCTAAACTCTGAGATCTGAGGCTGGCCGCCTCGACTGCACGCATTATTGTTCCCCGGAAGCCCTGTTCCTCCAGAACCGCCAGGCCGGCAATAGTTGTCCCGGCAGGTGAGGCCACTCTGTCTTTTAAAACCGCCGGGTGTTCACCGGAAGCAAGCACCATCCGCGCTGAACCTAAAACCGTCTGCGCTGCCAGTTGCAGGGCTACCTGCCGGGCAAGCCCCTGTTTTACCCCAGCATCAGCCAGAGCTTCTATAAATAGATACACATAGGCGGGACCACTCCCGCTAAGCCCGGTAACGGCATCGAATTGTTCCTCCGGCAACACCAGGGCCTGGCCAACTGACCGAAAAATTGCCAGTGCTTTATCTAGGTCTGCCTGGCTCACATACTCATTTTTAGCCAGAGCAGCCATACCCTCCCCTACCAGAGAAGGAGTATTAGGCATCGCTCGCACCAGCGGCACCTCTCCTGCCAACCTGGCCAGCCGGGCCAGTGTCAGACCGGCAACAATAGAGATCACCAGTTTGCCTTTAAAATTAAGGCCTGACAGCACCTCATGGATGTTCTGGTGTTTTACTGCCAAAATAATTACCTCTGCTTTGTGCAGCAGTTCTTCCCGGCTGGCTACGGGCTCAAGGCCATATACTTGCTGCAAATGTTGCAAACGTTCTCTGCGAATATCGTAGGCAATAATCTGCGCCGGTGCAACCAGCCTGACCTTTAATAGACCGTCTATCAGGGCTTCAGCCATTGCACCGGCACCAAGAAAACCTATATTGAACTCCATTATCTAGTCCCCCTGTTAACTGCGTCCGGCTACCTTCAACCAATCAATATCTGTATTAATACTCTTTTCTGTGGCACCGCTTAAATCAATATTGCTGGAAGCAAATATAAAAATACCCCCGGTTATCCGCCGAACCTGCCCTCCCAGGGCAAAGGTAGCGCCGCTTAAAAAATCGATAATCCGCCTGGCTTCTTCAATAGGCAAGTCTTCCAAATTAACAATTAGGGGACGGAAATTTTTTAAATTCTCCGCCAACGACGCTGCTTCATCGAAAGACTGGGGGCGAGATATTACCAGACGGGTAGAATTACGCGTTGTAGGTAAACTTACCAGCTTGGCTTTACTGTTTCCCCGCGGGCGTGCCTCTGCCCATCTTTCGCGTTCGCTTAGCTCGGGCAGTTCATCTTCAGGCCCATACCCTAGCCAGTTTAAAATACCATCCCAAAAGGCCACACAGTACACCTCCGCATATTAAAAGTTAAATGTGAAATTTGAGGTAAGAAATTGTAGAACCACTAAAATTAAAAAAATCCAAGACTGTTAAAATCTGTGCCTTAACTAGTCCCGGGGACCGAAAATTGTGGTGCCGATCCGCACCAGGTTGGCTCCTTCTTCGATTGCTACTTCAAAATCTGCACTCATTCCCATAGACAAATAAGGTAGCTCCCCCATTCCGGGTAAGCGCAGGGCTTCAACCTCGCGGCGCAATTCAGCCAGGCGCCTGAAAACCGGCCGCACTTCCTCAGCATCAGTCGCCAGAGGTGCAACTGTCATCAGGCCACATACATTTAAAGCTTTATAGCCGGTTAGTTCTTTACAAAGGGGAATTAATGCTTCGGGAGCAACACCAAATTTAGTTTCTTCGCCAGCCACATTAACTTCAATTAATATGTTTACCCTGGCTCCTGCCTGTCCGGCCCGCTTGTCCAGTTCCTGCGCCAGCCTGAGACTGTCCACAGAATGAATCATTGTCACTTTGTCCCATACCTGGCGCACTTTATTGCGCTGCAGGTGTCCGATTAAATGCCAGTTAACCCCGGTGATGAAAGGCTGTTTGCGCAATAGTTCCTGGACCCTATTTTCGCCCAGTTCTTTAATTCCTGCGGCAACAGCTTCGCGGATAACATCAGGAGAAATTGTCTTAGTAACAGCTACCAGGGTACCGTCTTCCGGTTGTCGGCCACTTCTCCTGGCCGCTGCCGCTATTCTATCGCAGACCATTGCCACATTTTTTGCTAGGCCAGTCATTCTTCCCCCTCCGCTTTAATTGCTAATAATTTCTACATAGTAATAATAAATCCTGCTATCCGGCCGCAAATACCAGCCTCATTTATCCCTTTCGTTGGTCAGCCAGCGCGCCAGATGGGGGTTAGTTACCACCTCCGCGCCAGCCTCGATACCTTCAACCGCTAATTTATCACCGACCTGCCCCAGACTGGTAACTTCTTGCCACTTGAGACCTCGGGTGTTATACAGGTAAACCCCCATCTCGCCCTTCTGTCCGCTGCTAAGTGCCTCGGCCGGAATAATTACGCCCCGATATTTGTTTATGATAGCATTTATCTCCAGCTTGCGGGGGTTAAGCCAGCGGAGATCCCAGCCGGGCACTTCCATAATAACAACCTTCCTGTCACCTGCATCCTGCCGGCCGGTTATCCTGGCTTTTACATAGCCCCCCTCGCTGGACAAGTCTCCCGGTAATTCCAAGGATACCGTTTTCCCCTGCTGCCAGCCCGGCGGCCATTCATCCACAATCGCATAGAGGCCAAGGGGCTCCAGATTGTTAACCAGGCGGATAATAGCTGTACCAGGTTTTACCTGGCCACCGCTAGTTACCGGTCTGGCCAGGCCGGCCAGTTCAGTTATCTCCTGCAGCGTTATATTTTCCAGGTTGCCAGGTTGAAGGACTTTTTCCAGGCCATCGGTCAGGTAAGAAACCTGGCCGGCAAAAGGAGCTTTAAGATCTATCGCCCCTCTCCCCTCCGGGTCTATTGCCAGGGGCAACAGTCTGGCAATAGTGGCTCCTTCAGGCACCCGCTCCCCTTCGGTCACCAGAGGCATTAATTTTCCTGCCGCAGGAGCAATAATAACCTCTTCCTGCCTGGCGAGGTAGACCTCCATGGTCAGTTTATCCTGTAGAACCCCCTGATTAACCCGTTCTACCGCCAGCAGGCGCCAGGCAACTGACCTCAGCGCCCCTTGCAGGCCCAGCCATAACAACAGGGCTGCCAGAGCCAGCAATACTAACGAGATGACAAGGTGCCTGTATTTCTTCCCTTTGCGCCTACGTTTTTTTGTAAGAGGAAGGTTATAGCCTGTTTGCAATGTACTTTACTCCAAACTTAAGATAGCTGCCTGACGTCCGGTCACACCGGCAGCTGCACGATAGGAAAAAAAACTGTCAGCATGGCAGCAGGTGCAAATAGAGGCCAAGCCGATATGCTCCGGTTGCAACCCTGCTGCCAGAAGGTCGAGGTAATTAGTATGAGGAAGGTCCAGGCGAAAGTGATGGGGACCGTCAGAAGTAAGAACCTTTTCAGCCCAGGGCAAATTGTTTTTTACAGCCTGTCCTACCCGGTTATCTACCTGATAACAACAGGAACCAACGGCCGGGCCGATAAAAGCCAGCAGGTCGGCAGGTTGACAGTTAAACTCCTTTACCATCCTGTTTACGACCCGGCTCCCAATCCGCAAAACACTGCCTTTCCAGCCAGCATGGGCCAGGCCTATAACCCGTCTGCGTGGATCAACAAGGTAAAGGGGTACACAATCGGCATAAAAAGCAACCAGCACCAGTTGCGGCTCGGCTGTCACCAAAGCGTCTACCCCGTTCACAGCTGTTGCCGGCTCAAAAACACCCCGGCCAGCATGCTGGTATCCCACCCGGGCTACCCGATTGGCATGAACCTGCTCGCCGATAACCCAGTTTTGCAAGGGCAGATTTAAACTTTCTGCTACTAAACGCCGGTTAAACATTACTGCCGCCGGATCATCGCCAACGTGCAGGCCCAGGTTCAAACTGGCATATGGGGGCCTGCTTGAACCGCCGCTGCGGCCGCTAAAGACTGCTTTAACTGGTGCCCGTTTTTCCAGAAAAGCCACCCGCCAGTAGATAATATTATCCTTTTTTTCTCTTACTAGGGATGGCAAGAAAACCCCTCCTAAAAGGTTATTATATCATAACAGCGCCAATTATTAAGCCCTTTCCCGGTGCAGGGGAGCTGTGCAGCTGTAACTCTCCACCAGAATAACATCTACCCCTATCTTTACCACATTTTCCCAGGGGATTACCAGATCTTCATCCCGCCCAAAAAAGTACAAAAACTTTCCCGTCGTCCCCGGGACAATCAAAGATTTTACTCGTCCCGCTTCCAAATCAAGATCAATGTCTTTTATTGCCCCCAGCCTGCGGCCGTCAATAACGTTTATAACCTCCCGCTGGCGTAATTCAGCTACCCGGATCATTTCCCCCACCCCCATGCTAAATAATACCTGCTATAGCTCTTAAAATACAATACTTTTATCAGCCTTACTTTAGACGCAAAAAAGAAAAAAACCAGCTTTTACTGGTTACATGTACCTGCTTTGTAAATCTGCCAGACGCTGGCGGGAGGCATTAAACAGTTCAACTAACTTCCAGCGCACTTTGATAGAGTTTTCTTTTGGCAGCTTTGTCGAAGCTGGCAGGGCAAAAACAGGATAAGTGTCTGCTGATACTCCTTCCGGCAAGCCTCCGGCTGCATCTACCAAACATAGAGGCGGGAAAAGAACACACCACCAGTTTTGCCCTTTGCCCTCGCCAATTACCAGCCGGACCGCTTCATAGCTGCCGGCGGCCAGTACAAGCTGTCCATAGGCCCGGGTAGGAAAAATATAATCCCCGATTTCAGCGCGGACAGGGTAGTTTTCCCCCTGTCGCCTGATTTCTGACCGGGCTAAAGCTGTAATTCGGTCCAGGTTCTGGCTGACCAGCCGGCGGACAGTAGCTATATCAGCTGCTGACAGCTGTTTTGCCGTAGCTGCAAGAACTGCATCTCGCACCTGGCGCTTTAATTCCTGGTCAGCAGCCGTGTCGCTATTAGCAATAACATGGAATCTAATCAGGTTATGGGGATTAAAGGCCGGCACCGCCGTCTGGGGAAAGGCCGCCCCCTTCAGTAATAAAACTCCGATCAGTAAAAAAAATAAAATTACCCACTTCGGTTTAAAAAACACCTTTCAGTCGACACTCCTTTGACAAAATTGCACTTCCAACTCCCCAGCTCACATATATATTAGATATGCTTGCGCATCTGCTGCAGGGCTGCCTTTTCCAGCCTGGAAACCTGCGCCTGGGAAATACCGATTTCTTCAGCCACCTCCATCTGGGTCTTACCCTCAAAAAAGCGTAGCGACAAAATCAGGCGCTCGCGAGGGTTCAATTTATTCAAAGCTTCTTTAATGGCTATATTTTCCAGCCAATTACCATCCTGGTTTTTCTCATCCCCGATCTGGTCCATGACAAAAATTGGATCGCCGCCATCATTATATATGGGTTCAAATAGGGAAACCGGTTCCTGGATTGCATCCAGGGCAAAGATAACCTCCTCCTGGGGGAGGTCTAGTTCTTGGGCAATTTCCGTTATTGACGGCTCCCGGGCCAGCTTGTTTACCAGGGCATCCCGTACCTGTAAAGCTTTGTATGCTACGTCACGTAACGAGCGGCTAACCCGGATAGGGTTATTATCGCGCAGGTAGCGCCGGATTTCGCCGATGATCATCGGTACAGCATAAGTAGAAAACTTTACATTCTGTCCCAGGTCAAAGTTATCAATAGCCTTCATCAGCCCGATACAGCCGACCTGGAAAAGGTCGTCCACATATTCGCCCCGGTTGGTAAAACGCTGGATAACGCTCAAAACCAGGCGTAAGTTGCCTGTAACTAGTTTTTCCCTTGCTTCCAGCTCGCCATTTTGCATCTGCCGGAATAAGCGCCGCATCTCCTCATTAGTAAGCAGCGGTAACTTGGAGGTATTCACACCACATATCTCAACTTTATTGATCATCATAGGCGGGAAACCTCCTGTTGTTGGTTCTTGATTAATTATTACCATGCCTGGCTGCATTTATACTGCCTGGCAAGCATATTAAAAAAGAGCTCCTCCTGAGCTCTCATTCCATGCGGGCTATTTCTTTTCGCAGGCGTTTGATAATACGCTTTTCCAAGCGCGAGATATACGACTGGGAAATACCCAGGATATCAGCTACCTCCTTCTGTGTCTTTTCCATCCCGTCCAGCAGGCCGAAGCGAAATTCCATAATCTTGCGCTCCCGGGGAGTTAATTTACGCATGGCCAGATGCAGCAGCTTGCGGTCTATTTCTTCTTCCAGTGATTTATAAATAATATCATTCTCCGTGCCCAGCACATCGGAAAGCAACAGCTCGTTGCCATCCCAGTCAATATTTAAGGGCTCGTCAAAAGATACTTCCGATCTGGTTTTATTATTACGGCGCAAGTACATTAATATTTCATTTTCAATACAACGGGAAGCATATGTAGCCAGCTTGATTCTTTTCTTGGGGTCAAAGGTATTAACAGCCTTAATCAGACCAATAGTACCAATAGAGACCAGGTCTTCGATCCCGACGCCGGTATTTTCAAATTTGCGGGCAATATATACTACCAGGCGCAAGTTGCGCTCGATCAGCACCGTTTTAACCGCCGCTTCGCCGTCCTCCAGGCGCAGCAGCAGGTTTGATTCTTCGTCACTGGAAAGGGGCGGTGGCAGGGCTTCACTACTGCCGACATAAAAAACCCGCTCGCGTATTTTTAGCCAGTTTAACAGGCGGTTATAAAACCGGTTAAGTTTTAATTTGCAATTACCTATTAATAGCAACAGTCGCTGCCGCATCGGTTCTTCCTCCTTAGAGACCCATACTTACTTGCAGCAAGTCCGGATGTAGTAAAGCCCGGTAATTGCCCTGGGGCGACAGCTGCTCCCGACACAAACCCACAACTATGTTTTTTAACTTGAGCATGTGTTCATTGGTAACTATAATTACTGCATCGGGCCGGAAACCTAGCAATAGGCCCCGGCTTTCACCGAGAGAATGGTAGGGCAACAGGCGCAATCTGGTAGCCCAGGGTGAACCTGCCAGAGAAGCAACCACCCGTTCCAGATCCGGCTCCTTAAGACCGCTATACTCTCTTACAATCTCTACCGGTAAAATACTCTTCAAGGCGCTGTACTCGACAATGATTACCGGCTGCTGGGAAAGGGGATCGCGCAGGCTGTTACCTGTATCCACCAGGGCTTTCAGCGCTAACTCCTTGCCGGCAATAGAAATAACTACCGGTAACCGCAGCATATACTCCCAAAAATTCCTTTTAATCCAGCCTGTACCCCAGCGAGCCAGCAGCAGAGCAGCCGCCCCGGCAGCTAGAAGCCAGGTAAAACGCAAGTTGGGCGAGAAAATGAGGCCTCCGCTCATCACCGCCACTGGCAAATTGCCGCCGAAAAGGCAAATAGCTCCCAGCATCGCCCCTCCCATAACAAAAGCTGCCAGATAAAAATAAACCAGAGCCTGGAAAAAAAGCCTGACAGTTAAAGGGAAAAAAGCTACCAGGAGTATTAATATAGAAAAAAAGAGCTTCAAAAATGTTAGCAACCAAACTTCCAGTCCCGGGATTAAGACAGTCAGAGAGCTTACTGCCCCTACAGCCGCACCGGCTAGCAAACGCCAGCCACAAGTAGGTATCTGTCCCAGGCGGGCTGCGGTCCAGAGAATAAGGTAGTCCATAACCAGGTTAATTGCCAGCACAATATCTATATATACTACTACCGGCAAACTCCCATACCCCCTCCCCTGGCATACAACCCTAATCGTTACCATCATATGAGCTTTATGGCAATTTCATTACCTGTAGCTATTATATAATTAGCCGTTAGAAAAACATGTCAGATAATGGCAGCAAAAAAGGCGACTTATATCGCCTTTTTAGTTAGCTATAATGGGATTTAATTATGGGATTATGCTACTTGCGCCGCAGAAAAGCCGGTATGTCCAGGTCGTCAATATCAAATGTCTTGATATTGAGATCTACCTCTTCCCGGGTTGCTGCCACCTGCTTCTGCGATGCAGCTGTTTCAAAGCCAGTAGCAATAACTGTTATCCGGATTTCGTCCTTCAAGTTTTCGTCTATTACAGCCCCAAAGATTATGTTGGCTTCCGGGTCAGCTGCTTCAGCCACAATTTGGGCGGCCTCATTTACCTCAAACAAGCCTAGATTGGAGCCACCGGTAATATTCAGCAACACTCCCTGGGCACCTTCGATTGAAGTTTCCAGCAAGGGACTGGAAATGGCCATTTTAGCTGCTTCCACCGCTCTTTTCTCACCGGTAGCCCGACCAATACCCATCAGCGCCGAACCTGCATCAAGCATAATGGTCTTCACGTCGGCAAAATCGAGGTTAATTAAACCTGGTACGGCAATCAGGTCGGAAATGCCCTGCACACCCTGACGCAAGACGTCGTCGGCAATACGAAAGGCTTCAATAATAGAAGTCTGTTTGTCGGCAATTTGTAATAAGCGGTCGTTAGGAATAACGATCAGCGTGTCAACCTTAGACTTTAATTCGGCAATCCCTTCTTCAGCCTGGGTAGCCCGCTTACGCCCTTCAAAGCTAAAAGGACGGGTAACAACACCTACCGTCAGTGAACCGGCTTCTTTGGCCAGCTCGGCCACTACCGGAGCCGCGCCGGTACCTGTACCGCCACCCATACCAGCGGTAACAAAAACCATGTCAGCTCCCTGCAAACGCTGGGCCAGTTCTTCCTTGCTTTCCTCAGCTGCTTTTTTACCTATCTCCGGATTAGCTCCGGCACCCAGACCTTTAGTCAGTTTGGCTCCAATTTGTACTTTCTGTTCAGCCTGACAAAGGCGTAGAGCCTGGGCATCCGTATTAATACTAATAAATTCTACCCCGCGCAGCCCGGCAGTTATCATCCGGTTTACTGCGTTATTACCCCCACCACCTACTCCTACTACTTTGATAGTAGCAGAATGGCTGATATCGCTATCATCGAATTCCAGCACCCAGAACTCCTCCTTTTATGCTAAAAAAGTTCGCGCCACCAGTTTTTTAGACGTTGCCAAAATCCTGCCCATATTGCTTCTTGACCGGCAGCAGCCTGGGAATAAGCCAGGCGGTTGGCACCATAACGCAGTAAACCTACTGCCGTCGCATAAGCCGGATTAGCCACCATATCGGCCAGCCCTCCGTTACCCTCGGGTACACCCAAACGTACCGGCATACCCAGGACCTCGCTGCTCAGCTGCGTCATCCCTTTCAGTAAAGCCCCGCCACCGGTTAATATTACCCCCCCAGGAAGCAGGGTCTGAGGATCGGCAGCATTAATTTTTTGCAGAGCAAGGGTAAAAATCTCCTCTACTCGGGGCTCAATTATAGTCGCCAGGGTTTTTAAGGAGACCCGCCTTTTTTCTTTGCCCCCCACCGGAGGCACTTCAATAAACTGTTCGTCATTATCTATAAGCCCGGCAAAGACGCAGCCATGTTCTTTTTTAATACCTTCTGCCTGGAGAATGGGAGTCCGCAAACCTACAGCCAGATCGCCAGTTATATGCTCACTGCCAACCGGTAAAACTGCAGCAAACCACAGGCTTCCCTGGTAGATTATAGCTATTTCCGTAGTGCCGCCACCTATATCAATCACTACGGCGCCAAGCTCCTTTTCAGCCTGTTGCAAGACAGCTTCAGCCGAGGCCAGCGGGTTTAGCACCAGCTCGTCAACTGTCAGGTTAGCCCGCTGCACGCTCTTCAGAGTAATCTGGACTACAGCCCCGGCAGCAGTAACGATCTGGGTTTCAACTTCCAGGCGCGAACCGCTCATGCCTACAGGGTCTGTAATGCCATCGTAGCCGTCAACAATATACTGGCGTGGTAGCACATGAATGACTCGCCTTTCTGCTGTCAGGGGTATTACCCGCGCCGCCTGGAGGACCCGCTGCACGTCTTCAGGAGTAATTTCACCTTCCTCGCCGGCAACGGCTACTACTCCTTTGTTATTGATAGACTGAATATGAGGCCCTGTCAGGCCGACAAAAGCGGAGTTAATCTTTAGACCGCTCATGCGTTCAGCCTGTTCAACAGCCTTTTCGATGGCCCGGGCTGTATTTTCAATATCAATAATAATGCCCTTACGCAAACCCCCGGAAGAGGTCTCCCCCAGACCGACAATATCCAGGCGTCCCTCGCTATTTACTTCGGCTACAACTACAACCACCTTGGTAGTGCCTATATCGAGACCGACTATCATATTATCTCTGGGCAATTCCGGCACCTCCAGGCGAGTTGCTTTTCTATTACATGGAAATTCAACATAAATCTGTCATTTCCTCTTTAACACAAGCATATTTGTTATCTTTTTAATAAATGCCGTCTGATAACCGCCAGATTCTGAAACAAACGCACCCCAAAAACAAGTACTGCCGCCAGGTAGAGCTCAACTCCCAGTTGGTCGCCGATATAAGCCAGAAATGCTGCCAGTAATATATTCGAGAAAAAACCGCTTAGAAAAATAGCATTATCGAAATTATCCTCTATACTTGCCCTGATACCGCCAAACACTGAATCCAGGGCGGCCAGAACTGCTACTGACATATATTTGCTATAAACTACCGGTATTTTTACCGGTAACAGCAAACCTAGTGCCACCCCCATCAGCAGACCGATTAATGCTACCCACATTTAACTCACCCCTTCAACCTGAAGACTACTACCTGTATTTCACTACTGGAGGGCCTGCGTAACTGACATCAATATATTCAACCGGCCTCCCGGCATCAAGACCGGTTAAAGCCTCCTGCAGACGAGCCAGCTTAGCAGTTATGTTTTGACAGTCGCCAAATCGTACCACAATATTGCCCTCCCAGATTAGTTTCAGGTCAGTAGGCGATACTGCTACAATTTCCTGAAGCCGGTTTAAATCGCCGGATGGCAGTTGTTTTGCGACCTCCAGGGCGGCATGCAAGCACTCATCTTCTATTGCTTGTCCAGGAGCAAGGTCTGCCAGGGTGGCAATGCCGGAAATAAGTGGCAGGTTTAAATGGCCGATTCTGGCCAGTCTTTCCATTATAACTCCGCTACCATCAAGTAGAAAAAAAACACCGTCCTGTACTATTAGGGCTACCGGTACCCTTTCGGTAATATTGACAACCAGGGTTCGGGGCCACTGGCGTTTAACCTGGGCAGATGCTACCAGTGGTTGGGTAGCCAGGCGTTTTTCAATAAGCTCGGTGTCCAAATGCCAGAGATTAATACCTTTTTCAACTCCCAGTACACGCTCCAGCTCGTCGGCAGGGATATTATAATTTCCATTAATAATAATTTTTTCCAGGCAAAAAAAGCTTGAATTAATAAAATAAAATGATGCTACCGTCGATAATAATATCAGCAATAAACGCCTGGCCCTCTGCCTCCGCAGGCGATAAACGCGAGGTGAATGAGCTGGAACAACCATATTCCTACCTCATTTAATGTCATTATATCAGAAAATGTAAGCCTGTCCACTTGTGTGGCAAGTTGTTTGCGGTGGGAGGTTGAGAGGTGAAAGAACTCACCCCCCACTTTTTAGCTCTGAGTATTTAACTTCAGATTAATCCCAGGCATATTACAGTTCCCGCCTTTTTTCTGGCGCCGGATATCTGCACCCAGGCTGCCTAAACGGGCTTCCAAGCGTTCGTAGCCCCGGTCCAGATGATGGACGCCTTCCACCCGAGTTTGCCCTTCAGCCATAAGACCGGCTATGACCAGGGCTGCAGCTGCTCTGAGGTCAGATGCTTCAACTACGGTGCCGCTTAAAGCCGGAACACCATTTATTATTGCAACCCTTCCCTCTATTTTTATATCGGCACCAAGCCGTAATAGTTCAGCAGCATGTTTAAAGCGGTTGTCGAAGATACTTTCCACCAATACGCTGGTCCCCTCGGCAACCGTCATCAGGGCCATGAGCTGGGGCTGCATATCTGTAGGAAAGCCAGGATAAGGCATGGTCTTGCAGTCAACTGCTTTTAATCGCTGCACGCCCTGCAGGCGCACACCGTCCTTTTCAATAGTAATGCGCGCCCCCATTTCCGCTAACTTGGCCAAAATAGCCGGGAGATGCTCGGGCATACATTCCTGTACGAATATATCACCGCCGCAACCTGCTGCTGCTGCCAGCAGCGTGCCGGTTTCTATAC
>JAAYGJ010000267.1 GCA_012727745.1 Clostridia bacterium
GAACCGGCACCGGTATCTTAAGGGGCTCAAATAGCTGCTGCAAAGTTCGGCCGTGCTGTTCAGCCAGGACCTCGGTTGGGGCCATCAAAGCTGCCTGCCAGCCCCCTGCCAGCGCCTTAACCATAGCTGCAGCAGCAACTACTGTTTTACCTGA
Source organism: Clostridia bacterium (assembly GCA_012727745.1). Lineage (GTDB taxonomy): Bacteria > Bacillota > DSM-521 > Neomoorellales > Neomoorellaceae > JAAYGJ01. The sequence goes on from JAAYGJ010000267.1 coordinate 155, forward strand.
ACCTACATCGCCCTGCAGCAAACGGGCCATAGGCCTGTTTGCTTCCATATCGGCCTTAATTTCGGCTAGCACCCGCTGCTGGGCTGAAGTCAGCCGAAAAGGCAGCCCGGCAAGGAATTTCTGGACTAAACCACTCTCGCTGCTATGGATAATCCCCTTTACCCCTTTTTCCCGGGACAGGCGGTTTAAACACAGCCCCATTTCCCAGATTAATAGTTCTTCGTACTTCAGGCGCCGCCGCGCCTGGTGCAGTTCTGCGGCCGAAGCAGGAAAGTGGATCGCTTTTAAAGCCTGGCGCCGTGACAAGAGGCGATAGCGCCTGCATAAAATATCCGGTAAGACTTCCGGTAAATCAGCAGCAACAGCTTCAAGGGCCAGGTGCATAATTAAACGAAACCAGCGCTGGCTAAGTCCCGACGTCAACGGATAAAAAGGGACAATACGCCCGCTATGAAGAGTATTATCTGCCTGGTCCAAAATTTCATAATCTCTTACCTGGATTTGCGGTATCGTTCCCCGTAAATTAACCTTGCCGCTAAGTATAACCTCTTTCCCTGCGGGCAACTGGCGTTTTATGTATAGCTGGTTAAACCAGACAGCGTATCCAGTGCCAGCACGGCTCTGGATGAGAGCTCGCAGCATGCGCAGGCGGGGACGCAATAGTTTTTCTTCCCAGGCTTTTATGGTAACCTGAACTGTAATTATTTCACTGTGTCTTGCCTCCGTTAAATCTTTTATTCGGCTGCGGTCCTCATAACGTCTGGGAAAATGCCAGAGCAAATCGCCCACTGTCTTAATTCCCAGTTTTTCGAGGCGGACCGCCTTCTGCGGCCCCACATATTTTAATTTTACCACCGGCTGATTTAACATATATCTCAACCCTAGTTATTTATGTTAATTAACTTTTTTCAAATTCTTTAAGAAGCAACCCAGGTCCCGTCTACAGGTGTGCAGGTATTATTTTAACAGCAGCTGGCGCTTCCCTGCTTAAACTTATAATTTTCTTGCCTTCCTTGTTTTTCTCTGGTAAAATATCGGCCGTAGGGTCTAAAAGTGAGGTGAAACAAATGGCCATCTGCAGAATCTGTGGTAAAAAGACAGCCAGCGGTAACCTGGTCAGTCACTCTAACATAAAAACCAAACGTACCTGGTCACCCAATTTACAGCGTGTCAAAATTATTTTAAACGGTTCGCCGAAAAAAGTGTATGTCTGCACCCGTTGTTTACGGTCTGGAAAGGTACAAAGGGCTATTTAATAAAAAAACATTTACGTTAAAAGGTTAACCCGGGGTTATGCCCCGGGTTTTTCTTTATTGTGACTGCTAGCAGACCAGTGTTCAGTCTTAATAACATGGCCTTAGCTCTGTCCCGCAATAACTGTAAACAGGTTGGCCATCTCGATAGCAGTCATAGCAGCATCAAAACCCCTGTTGCCGGCCTTAGTACCTGCCCTCTCAATTGCCTGTTCTATGTTATCAGCGGTTATTATTCCATATATAACCGGTACGCCGCTGCTCAAACCTACCTGGGCAATACCTTTGCTAACTTCGTTGGCTACATACTCAAAATGGGGCGTGGCCCCGCGAATAATTGCCCCCAGGCAAATAACGGCATCATAGCCGCGGTTTGCCATTTTTTTTGCTACCAAAGGTATTTCAAACGCTCCTGGTACCCAGGCAATGTCAATTGCTGCTGGATCAGCTCCATGGCGGGTTAAAGCATCTAAAGCGCCTGTCAGCAGCTTGGAAGTAATGAATTCATTAAAACGGCTGATTACTATCCCGAATCTAAGCCCTCCGGCCTGCAATTTGCCTTCTAAGACATTGGGCATGTATAGCTCCCCTTTCAACTAAATATGCAATAAATGGCCCATTTTATCTTTTTTAGTTTTCAGGTAACGGCGGTTGGCGCTAGTTGGGCACATTTCAATGGGTACTCTTTCCAC
>JAAYGJ010000268.1 GCA_012727745.1 Clostridia bacterium
GCAATAATACGCAACATAACCCCGATACCTCATGCTTTATTATAACACATAATCCCTATTCATTAATAAAAATCTCCAAAAATGGTATTATATATATCTATTATCGACATTTTTCCTGTCTCCCTTATTCGGAGTTTCCAGCAGTGTGGCACACACCTGCCAGCCGTAGCTTATAAACCTGCTGGCCAGCTGCTAATTTTTTAGTTAAAACTAAAAAATTATCGCCCAGGATGTATAAGCCCCTGCTAAGTTGCTCATAATATTATTGGCAAACCGGTAAAGGTTTGCCATGAAGAGCTTAGGGTTATTTTATATTAACCCTCCCCCATGAGCTCTTCCTCCGGTTTCTCCTCTCCCAAGCCGCCGGTCGCCAGCCGGCGGCTAAAATCTTTGCCGTTCCTGCGGAACGGCTTTTTTATACTGGTCCTTCTCTTTAAATAAGCTGTAACCTCAGCTATCATATTTTGTTGCTTAATATGCGCGAATAATTCGTCTTTTTTAGGGAGGCCTTGACGATGAGCGTCAGTAAAACTATAATTTCAATTAAACAATTGCTTAATTGATAAAAGAGAGGATTGAGCTAGTATTTATAAAAATACGCCACCGCTAAATAATAACGATATTTGTGACAGCTTTTGTCCGTCCGAAAATCTTAACGACCTAAAGGAACGGGTTTTGGAGGTAGCCGGGCTTTCAGAACTGTTTAAAGTCTTAAGTGATGAGACGCGGACTAAAATCCTGTATCTTCTGTCTCTGAAAGAGCTTTGCGTATGTGACATTGCCGGTATCCTGGAAATGAGCCTACCTGCCATCTCCCATCACTTGCGGCTGCTGCGGACCTTGCGCCTGGTAAAGCACCGTCGGGAAGGCAAGATGGTCTATTATTCTCTGGATGATGAACATATCCTGCACTTAATTCGCGAAGCCCTGGAACATTTTGCTGAAGGAAGGTAAACTATGCGCTATCAACTTACCGGGCTTAACTGTAACAATTGTGCCCTGAAAATTGAGCAAGAATTAAAAAAAGTCACAGGTCTGGAAACGGCACACATTAATTTTGCCAACCAGAGTATGCATATTCCCCCGGAACACCTGGAAAAAGCCCGTGAAGTAATCAGCCGCCTTGAACCGGAAGTCAGAATACTGCCACCCCTCGATACATCCGAAGCAGCTGCTACGTTCGAAACAACTGCCCCCCGTAAGGAGCTATATGCTATTGCCATTGCGCTTCTGCTTTTTTCAGGCGGACTTATCTTTAACACTGCTTTAAGCCAAACTGCTTTTTCCTGGGCCGAGTATTTAGTTTTTCTGAGCGCTTACTTTATAGTTGGCTGGCCGGTTTTACGGCAGGCTGGCAGAAACCTGGTACGGCGGCAATTTTTCGACGAAAATTTGTTAATGACTATTGCCAGTCTGGGAGCTATAGCTATCCACCAGCTCGCTGAGGCGGTCGCCGTAATGCTCTTTTATGCTATTGGAGAGTATTTTCAGGATCGGGCTGTCAACCGTTCCCGACGTTCTATCAAAGCTCTATTACAGGTTCGGCCTGATTACGCCAACCTCTCTGTAGACGGAGAAATAAGTAAAGTAGCCCCGGAAGCAGTTGCCGTGGGACAGACCATTATTGTCAAGCCAGGGGAAAAAATTCCCCTTGACGGTGAAGTAATTGAGGGAGAATCCTTCGTTGATACTGCAGCACTAACCGGTGAATCAAGACCACGTCACGTTAGCGGGGGTAAAAAGGTGCTGGCCGGCATGGTTAACGGTCAAGGGCTCTTAACAGTCAAAGTAAGCAGGCCCTTCAGCGATTCCTCGGTGGCCAAGGTTATGGAACTGGTAGAACAGGCTGCTGCCAGGAAAGCCCCTACCGAACGTTTTATCACCACCTTCGCCCGTTATTACACGCCAGCGGTAATTTGCGCCGCCCTGGGGCTGGCCTTTATTCCCCCGCTGCTAGTACCGGGGACTACTTTTTCTGCCTGGATTTACCGGGCCCTGGTGTTGCTGGTTATATCCTGCCCCTGTGCCCTGGTTATTTCTGTCCCGCTGGGATACTTTGCTGGGCTGGGCAGCGCCTCTCGCCAGGGTATTTTAATTAAAGGAGCTAATTTCCTGGAAGCTCTGGCCAATCTAACAACCGTTGTCTTTGATAAAACAGGAACCTTAACCAGGGGCGTTTTTAAAGTTACCCAGGTGGAAGCTGTTAATGGCTTTAATAAAGATGAAGTCCTGGCCCTGGCGGCTGCTGCAGAGGCTTATTCAAATCACCCCATCGCCCAGTCCATCCGCCAGGCCTGGGGTGCCGAAATCGCAGCTGAACAAATTAGCGCTTACCAGGAGCTGCCGGGCAAAGGCATCAGCGCTGTAATTGCCGGCAAAAGAGTGCTGGTTGGTAACCGTCTCATTTGTCCCCATTTAACTATCCCGTCCGATCCGCCAGCAGGTACCTGTATTCATGTGGTTGTCGACGATGTATATGCCGGCTGGCTCCTTATAACTGATGAAATAAAACCTGATGCCCGTAATACTATCGTCAATTTAAAACGTCTGAGTATTAAACAGACCCTGATGCTCAGTGGCGATGCCAGCAATGTTGCCCAGGATGTAGCTGACAAGCTCGGGCTGGACAACTATTATGCCGAGCTGCTACCAGAAGATAAAGTGCAAAAAATTGAAGCACTGCGTCTGGCTTTTACCAATCCCCGCAAGCAAAAACTTGCCTTTGTAGGCGACGGTATCAATGATGCCCCGGTGCTGGCCCGGGCTGATATTGGGGTGGCCATGGGGGCCCTGGGAGCAGATGCAGCGATCGAAGCGGCTGATGTAGTACTGATGGATGACAATCCAGCTAAACTGGTCACTGCCGTCAAAATTGCCCGTTACACCCGGCAGATTATCAGACAAAATATAATCCTGGCTATAGGATTAAAAATTTTCATCATGTCGCTGGGCATCTTTGGCCTGGCCGGAATTTGGGAAGCAGTCTTCGCCGATGTGGGGGTGGCCCTGATCGCCATACTAAATGCCAGCCGCGTTTTAAAGTATAAAGGCAGTTAACAGTAGCTGCCACCTGTTGGGTCACCGTTAGGAAGCGCAATAGCCAGAGGGCAGGAGCAGGTTGCCCCTGTAACTGGTATACCAGTAAAAATTCATGGATATAAATCTGCTAATGAGATGGCAGCATAATCAGAGGTGCCAAAATAACTTGCAATTAACCTAAAAATTCGGGGTAAACTTTTTTACTGGATCGCCAGTTTGAGATATGCTATACTGTCACTGAGATAAGAATATAGTAATTGAGCGGAGATGAGTATGTTTGGAGCTAGCTGAGCCGAGGTATTGAAGCATCTATTACCGGGCTGCGGCCCGGTTTTTGTTGTGAAGGGAGAGAAAACCGTGGCCGAACTATTGATGGGTAACGAAGCCATTGCCCGCGGAGCCGCTGTCGCCGGCATTCGGGTAGCCACCTCTTACCCAGGCACCCCCGCCTCAGAAATTATGAGTTCCTTGATACAGCTGGCGCCGCAGGCAGGTATTTATACTGAATGGTCGGTAAACGAAAAGGTAGCAGTTGAAATAGTCGCTGGTGCCGCTTACGCCGGCGCCCGTGCCCTGGTAAGCATGAAACAAATGGGCCTTAACGTGGCTGCCGATGCGGTCATGAGCCTGGCTTATATCGGTGTCAAAGGGGGGCTAGTACTGGTGGTAGCCGATGACCCAGGGCCTCACAGTTCCCAAACGGAACAGGACAGCCGTTTGTTTGCCCGTTTTGCCAAGCTGCCGGTCCTGGACCCTTCCTGTCCCCAGGAAGCTTACGAGATGACCAAATATGCCTTTGAGCTTTCAGAGTTACTCGGCCTGCCAGTGCTTCTCCGGCCTACAACCCGTACCTGCCATGCCTGCCAGGATGTCACTGTTGATCCCCTGCCACCCCGGCCGCCAATACCGGGCTTTACTAAAGATCCCCGCTGGGTAATCATGCCTGCCCTCTCAGCACGTCAACATATCTGGTTAAACCGGCAACAAGCGCGTGCCCGGGCTGA
>JAAYGJ010000269.1 GCA_012727745.1 Clostridia bacterium
CCTCAAGGCAACCGGTCTATTACCAGAGAAACCAGTAGAAATAGAATACCGCCTCAAGGACAGCTTTAAAAAGACCTTGTTTTACCAGCAGGGTGTTGTTTTTACAAACCGCCGTGTTGGTAAGTCCAGAAAGAACGCGACGCAAATTGATAAGAAGATACAAACAGCGGTAATTCCTGTTCAAATTGCCGGGTCAGGAAGTCGCCTTTATGGCCTGTTTGACGGCGAGCAAGCGAATGAGGGCGGTTCGGGATCCAGGTACACGCGACAAGTAAAGCTAAAAGACCTGCCCTTGAACATCCTTTTCGGAGCAATGGATAGCTTTGAAGGGCTTAAATTCAGTGTGCTCAAAAGCTATTACCCCCGCTTAAAATCAAAGCGTGAGTTTCTGACTTCACCGGACTATGCCGGTAATGTGACCTTAATTATAGAGAGCGATAGGGAGCATTTGACGGCGACTAATCTTTTTCTGGCGGCCAAGCAGGCATTGGGGGAAATTGCCAAACATGTTGGGGGCATCACTCAGGAATACGAAGGAACGAAAGAGTTTGAGGCCAAACCAATCCGGAATATCATACGGAACAAAAAGATTTATGTGGATAATCCAGAGGGTGACGGGGTAGGCGTTTCCCAAGCAGCCGTTGCCCGGGAGCTTGCCGTTAATCTCTATGGTGAAGACTGGTACGTCTATGAAGATAATTTCGGCACCACCGAAGAGAAAGCCTTCGTTAAATATTTCAGTGGGCTGGTACCGGAGTTAAAAAGGAAATACGAGGAAATATATCTTATTCGCAATGAGCGTATTCCAGAACTTGCTATTTATGATTTTGATACCGGAGAGCGTTTTGAGCCGGACTTCTTGCTTATCCTGCGGAAGAAAAACCAGGATGGTTACGAACAAGAACAGATCTTTATTGAGTCCAAAGGCGACCATTTATTAAGTCAGGATAAATGGAAAGAAGACTTTTTGCTCCGCATTGGTAAGGAAGGTATCCCGCTCAAAGTCTATGCTGATGACACTAAACACCGCATCTGCGGGCTTCCCTTCTTTAATGCTAATTACAGGATGGATGATTTTGCTCAGGCTCTAAGAAACAAAGTGCGGTGATTTCTTCCATGGTGAAGTATCGGCAATAGCGGGCGGAACAGTCATCATAATGTTGTCTGGACTGAAGACCTTAACAGCGACCAGCATTATGAAGGGGGAGTGGCTTTAAACCCTTTCCAGAGGTAGTGAATGTGTAAATATAGGCGATAAAAAAGCAGGAGAAAGAAGCGATTGCGTTGCCGTATCAATTACCAACTGTAATAGAGAGGGCATTGACGAAACACGGGGAAATCCAACTGCAAAAAAGAGGCAGTGACTATGAGATAATTTTCAATGGGACCTTTCTCATGGCGACTTACAATGGCGCTTCGGAAAAACTTCTGGTAAGGGCTGCTATTGAAGCGGCAGCTTGGCCGAAGACAGTGTTAATTGCCGGCCTGGGGGTGGGTTTTTCCCTGGCCGAAGCCCTGCAATACCCGGCGGTTGAAAAGGTTAAAGTGATAGAGATAGAAAAAAAGATTATCGAGTGGAACAGGACCCATCTGGCGGTATATTCTAATAATGCCCTCAGTCAACCCCAGGTAGAGGTAGTAAATGCTGATTTTATCGAGTGGATGGGAAGTTCCCGGGAAAAATTTGATGTGATTTGTATGGATATCGATAATGGGCCTGATTGGGTAGTTATGGAAGCCAATAATGAGCTTTATAGCGATGCTGGGATCAGCAATTTATTAAAGCTCATCAATAAAAACGGCGCTGTTTCCTTCTGGAGCGCCGCAAGGTCCGGCCCGTTTGAACAGAGGCTAAAGAAATGGTTCAATAGTGTCAAGGTCTTAGAGATAGGCAATCAGCGGGGAGAACCGGACTATATATACCTGGCTACAGGCCCTAATTAGGGAGGGGGCCCCTGCTTGACCTTTCCCGTTTGTATCCAGAATACAGCGGGGATGTTTTTTATGTGTCAGTATAAAGCTGCAATTCTGGCAGCCACCGCCTTTATTTCTTGCCGCAGTGATTCTGGTTCCAGGACTTCGACGTTATCTGCCCACTCCATAATCCAGCCCTGTAGTTCTATTATCCCGGCAACTTCAAAGCAGATAATAACTGAGCCGTCTGCTGTTATTGTTTCTATTTGTTGGGAAGGATGGTAAATCATATTTTTCACCCGGTGAGCTACTTCCGGGCTGAACTTTAGTTTTACTTTTGTTATTTGCCCGTCGTTAGTGACTCCCCAGGCTTTTCCCAGGTATTCCTCAAGGGAGAAGTCCTGCGGGTAGGTGAATTTTTCTGTAGTTAAGGCCATAATAGATTCTATCTGGTCTACCCGGAAAGTACGCACAGCCATACTGCTGTTGCAATAGCCGACCAGGTACCAGTTATGCCTTTTGCAGATCAGGCCGTAAGGCTCTACCACTCGCTCCGAATACTGGCCGCGATAAGTTACATAATAGTAGATTTTAATTTTGTGGTTGTCTACGAGAGCGTTGATAATTTTGCCGAAATGTTCGCTCACTTCCTGGGGGTTGCTGAGCATTTCTTCTACTATGTAAATGCGTTGCTGCATCTCTTCTAGCGGAAGCCGGTCGGGCGAGTATTTATATTTAAACAGGTGGGTTACCAGAATATCCTTAATATCATTTATATGTCCCCCGAGGGCTGAGCCTTTCTGCTGGATCAGGCTCAAGAATATTATTAGCGCCTGTTCCGGGCTCAAGGGTGGGAGAAAGGTGTCGGCGAGGCGGTATCTGGTCTGGCCGCCGCCAGTTTCTTTTTCCAGAATTATGCGCAGGTCATCCTCGATTGTCCTTAAATCGCGATAAATCTGGCGTTCGCTGGCGCCGCACTTGGTGGCCAATTCCTTGGTTGTCAGGCCGCCGTAGGGGGAAGTGCGGTTAAGGAGATCAATTATTTTGTTTATACGAATTGTTCTGCTAAGTTCAGGCACCGGCATGGAGCAATACCCCTCCTGTCTTTGGTCTATGTTCTACCTTTCGACAACAGCAAGGCAAATCCTGCCAGAGCCATCACTGCTGAGGGAGGGGGGTAGATCAATGAACTTCACTCCTTGCTACCGTGATTTTAGTTTGGTTGGGGGCGCTTTTTATGCTAAACTATAAACGTTAATTAGGCAAAAGGAGACAGAAAGGAGACGGAACAATGGTGGCAAAAATTAAGATGCAGACCCCGCTGGTGGAGATGGACGGGGATGAAATGACCAGGGTTATCTGGCAAAAGATTAAGGAAATCCTCCTTGAACCTTACATAGAATTAAAGACCGAATATTATGATCTGGGCCTGTCTAACCGGGACAGGACCGAGGACCAGGTAACGGTAGAGGCGGCCCTGGCTACTAAAAGACTGGGGGTAGCGGTGAAGTGCGCTACTATAACCCCCAATGCCCAGCGAGTTGAGGAATACAAGCTCAAGCAGATGTGGAAAAGCCCCAATGGTACTATCAGGGCTATTCTCGACGGTACCGTTTTTCGCGCCCCGATTATTGTCAAAAACATCAAACCGCTGGTAAAAAATTGGCAAAAACCCATTACTATAGCCCGTCATGCCTATGGTGATGTCTATCGTGATGTGGAATACCGGATCGAAGGACCGGGCACGGCAGAACTGGTTTTTACCCCGGCAGAGGGCAAAGAGGTGCGAAAAACTATTCACAAGTTCGAGGGAGCCGGCGTTATCCTGGGCATGCATAACCTGGATAGTTCTATCAGGAGTTTTGCCCGGGCCTGTTTCCGTTATGCTCTGAGCGTGAAACAGGATCTGTGGTTTGCCACTAAGGACACCATTTCCAAAACCTATGACCATACTTTTAAAGATATTTTCCAGGAAGTTTACGAAAAGGAATTCAAAAGACGTTTTCAGGCGGCCAATCTGGAATATTTCTATACTTTGATTGAC
>JAAYGJ010000270.1 GCA_012727745.1 Clostridia bacterium
TCCCATCATCCACCCCATTTATTTTATTTAATAATATAGATATAGTAGTGTTGGGGCGTAGCCAAGCGGTAAGGCAACGGACTTTGGATCCGTGATGCGTTGGTTCGAATCCAGCCGCCCCAGCCAGTCATGGGCCATTAGCTCAGTCGGCAGAGCACCTGACTTTTAATCAGGGTGTCCCGCGTTCGAGTCGCGGATGGCCCACCATGCGGGCGTGGCGGAATGGCAGACGCGTCAGACTTAGGATCTGGTGGTTTTATGACCGTGGAGGTTCAAGTCCTCTCGCCCGCACCAAAAGACCTGCGGGTCTTTTTATTTTTTTGTCCATCTTGCGGGCTTTTGTATTCCTGCCAATAGGGAGCCAGGGCTAAATCCTATCACTAACAGCCATTCTATTAACAACAAAATATTATTAAAGCCCAGCAAAAAAGACACTTACATTAGCTTGACACACCAGGGGCTATCTGTTAATATATCGCTACGGAATGCCGTGTTTGAGCCAAATATCGGGCGGAAGTAGCTCAGCGGTAGAGCATCGCCTTGCCAAGGCGAGGGTCGCGGGTTCAAATCCCGTCTTCCGCTCCATTATTATTTATTATCGCTTTAATTTAACCTCGGATTGGGAGTTCCCATCCGAGGTGTTATTCGTACTCATTTTTTCATAAATGGCAGGAAAAGCTACATTCACGGCGAAATAAAGCCTGCAAAAGCTATATAACAAACGGCGCTGTAGTCGGGAGTAGGGAGGATCAAGTAAAATTGAAGGCTACCGTAGAAAAATTAGAAAAGAACCAGGTACAGTTAGAAGTTGAAGTAGAAGCTCCAATAGTTGAAAAAGCGCTGGATCAGGCCTACCGGCGTTTGGTCCGGCAGGTTAACATTCCAGGTTTTCGCAGAGGTAAAGCGCCGCGCTTTGTTTTTGAACAATTCTTTGGTAAAGAGCCTTTATATAGCGAGGCTGCCGAAATGATTATTCCCAGTGCTTATGAAGAAGCAGTGAGCGAACAAAAATTGGAACCTATTGATCGGCCGGATATAGAGATAGTCAAAGTCGAGGAAGGGCAGCCGTTAATTTTTAAAGCCAAAGTAGAAGTTAAGCCGGAAGTTCAACTGGGACAGTACAAAGGTTTGGAATTGGAGCGTCCGGAAGTAAAAGTAACGGAAGCTGATGTGGAAGAGTATCTCAAAAATTTGCAAAACCGTTATGCCGAGCTAAAAGCTATAGAGGATGAACCTGCAGCAGCCGGTGATATTGTCAATATTGATTTTGAGGGCAAGGTCGATGGGGAACCGCACCCGGGTATGCAAGGTAATAATTATCAACTGGAACTGGGTTCTGGTACTTTTATTCCTGGCTTTGAAGAACAGCTTGTTGGTGCCTGCGTTAATGAGAAACGTACAGTTACGGTTACTTTCCCTGAAGATTATCACGTCAAAGAACTAGCCGGTAAGGAAGCTGTATTTGAGGTAACTGTGCAGGCCATTAAACGCAAGGAACTGTCCCCTTTAGATGACGAATTTGCCAAAGATGTAAGTGAGTGCGAGACCCTGGAAGAACTGCGTCAGGATATTAGACGTCGTCTGGAGGAGAGGCAGCAGCAGGAGATTGATAATTATCTGCGGCGGGCGGTTGTGGAAAAAGTTGTTGCCGGGGCTACTGTAGATGTTCCTGAAGTTATGACTAAGAGGCACCTTGACGCCCGCATCAAGGAGCTGGAGCAGAGTTTCCTGGTTCAGGGGATAACCCTGGATGGTTTCTTAAATCAAAACGGTAAGAGTATGGAGGATTTCAGAAACGATCTGCAGCCCAGGGCTGTGCTGGATGTAAAAACCCAACTGGTGCTGGAAGCTATTGCCAAAGCCGAAAATATTGAAGCTACTGAGGAAGACATTGATGCTGAAATTGCCAGGATGGCAGAAATGCTAAAGCAAAACCCCGCTGATATCAGGAAAAATTTGGGCGATTTATCTTTCTTGAGAGCCGATATAATTAATAAAAAGGTTGTTGACTTGTTATTAAGCAATAGCGTAATTACTACGGTGCAGGATAGTGGGGAGACTGAGGCGCCTGCAGAGACAAGGGAAATGGCAGCAGAAGAACAAAAAAAAGATGAGTAAAAGCAGTATAACATGGGGAGTTTAAGCAAGAAACATGACTGGGGAATATGTTATTGTTAGGAGGGGTTAACTTGTCGGTCTTGGTGCCAATGGTTGTGGAGCAGACCAACAGGGGTGAACGGGCTTACGACATTTATTCGCGTTTGCTAAAAGACAGGATAATCTTCCTGGGAAGCCCCATTGATGATCATATTGCCAACCTGGTAATTGCACAAATGCTTTTCCTCGAAGCTGAAGATCCGGACAAGGACATCCAGCTGTATATCAACAGCCCGGGAGGGTCTATTACAGCTGGCATGGCTATTTTTGATACCATGCAATATATACGTCCTGATGTGTCTACTATCTGCGTGGGCCTGGCAGCCAGTATGGGGGCTTTTTTGCTGGCTGCTGGTACAAAAGGCAAACGTTTTGCGTTGCCCCACAGTGAAATTATGATTCACCAGCCGGCAGGTGGTACTCAGGGCCAGGCAGTTGATATAGAAATTCATGCCAAACGCATTTTAGCTATCAGGGATACGCTCAACCGTATTTTGAGTGAGATTACCGGCAAGCCCATAGAACAGATAGCAAAAGATACAGACCGTGACCATTTTATGACGGCTATGGAAGCCAAGGAATATGGTATACTAGATGAGGTAATCACCAAGCGTAATACGCCTGTGTAACTGGGAGAGCGAGGTGAAATAAAAAACTATGTACAAATATACTGATGATAAGGGGCAACTGAAGTGTTCTTTTTGCGGCAAGTTACAGGACCAGGTTAAGAAACTAGTTGCTGGCCCAGGTGTCTATATTTGTGATGAGTGCATTGAACTGTGTAACGAGATTATTGAAGAAGAATTAAGTGATGACCTCAGTCTGGAGATGGGTGAGCTACCCAAACCCAAAGAAATCCGCGAGATCCTCGACAGCTATGTCATTGGCCAGGATAAAGCTAAAAAAGCTCTGTCTGTAGCGGTTTATAATCACTATAAGCGTATCAACCTGGGCATGAAAATGGATGACGTGGAGTTGCAAAAGAGCAATATTGTCATGTTGGGACCTACCGGTAGCGGCAAAACGCTACTGGCCCAAACCCTGGCCAAGATTTTAAACGTGCCTTTTGCAATAGCTGATGCTACTTCTCTGACTGAAGCCGGATACGTAGGCGAGGATGTAGAGAATATCCTGCTGAAGCTTATCCAGGCCGCCGACTATGATGTGGAAAAGGCTGAGAAGGGCATCGTCTATATAGATGAAATAGATAAGATTGCCCGTAAATCGGAAAATCCCTCCATTACCAGAGATGTTTCCGGTGAAGGTGTGCAGCAGGCCTTATTAAAAATCTTAGAAGGCACTGTTGCCAGTGTGCCTCCCCAGGGAGGCCGTAAACACCCTCACCAGGAGTTTATCCAGCTAGATACAACCAACATTCTCTTTATTTGCGGCGGGGCGTTTGACGGGCTGGAAAAAATCATCCAGAACCGTGTGGCGCAAAAGACAATGGGTTTTGGGGCTGTTATTCAGAGTAAAAATGATACTCAGGTGGGCGATATTTTAAAACAGGTCCTGCCGGTTGACCTGTTAAAGTATGGCTTAATACCTGAGTTTGTCGGCCGCTTGCCGATTATTGCAACCTTGGATGCCCTTGACGAAGAAGCATTGGTCCGGGTGCTTACTGAACCGCGCAATGCTCTTGTTAAACAGTACCAGAAATTGTTTGAAATTGATGGAGTAGCTCTGGAATTTAAAGAGGATGCTTTGCGTGCTATTGCCAGGGAAGCAATTAAAAGGGAGACGGGTGCTCGGGGCCTGAGGGCAATAATGGAAGAAATAATGCTGGATGTTATGTATGAAATACCTTCACGTAGCAATATCAGCAAGTGTGTGATTACCAAAGAGGTTGTTCTGCGCAAGGAGGAACCGTTGCTGTTAACCACGGTAGAAAGAAAAAAGAAAAAGGAAGAATCGGCTTGATTGAGAAGCGGTGGGCATTAACCCACCGCTTTTTGGATAAAAAGCCCCTTTCCGGTTTAAACTTTAAATACTGCATGTTAACGGAAAGGGGAAAACCAGTATGTATGAATTCGGTCATGGTATGGCTAATATCTTGGGCTTTGTGCAAATATTCTTTGCTGTTGTCATCGGGCTTTACTTTTGGAATTTGCTAAAAAGCCAGCAGAGCAATAAGATAGCTATTAGCAGAGATTCACACAAAGAAATGGAAAAAATTCAGCACCTGCGTGAGATATCATTGTCGGAGCCCCTGGCTGAAAGGACCAGGCCAAGTTGTTTTGCTGAAATAATCGGACAGGAGGAAGGTTTAAAATCGCTGCGGGCTGCCCTCTGCGGTCCCAACCCCCAGCATGTGATTATCTACGGCCCTCCAGGGGTTGGCAAAACAGCAGCAGCCCGCTTAGTTCTTGAGGAAGCCAAGAAAAATCCCTTATCGCCGTTTAAGGAGGAAGCCAAATTTGTAGAAGTCGACGGGGCTACCTCTCGTTTTGATGAACGGGGTATTGCTGACCCGTTAATAGGTTCAGTCCATGACCCTATTTATCAGGGAGCTGGACCGATGGGCATGGCCGGTATACCTCAACCCAAACAGGGTGCGGTGACCCGGGCTCACGGAGGGGTATTGTTTATTGATGAGATTGGCGAATTGCATCCTATCCAGATTAATAAGCTCTTAAAAGTGCTTGAAGATCGTAAGGTAATTTTGGAAAGTGCATATTATTGTCCCGAAGACAGTAATATTCCCAGTCATATCCATGATATTTTTCGCAATGGTCTGCCGGCTGATTTTCGTCTGGTAGGTGCAACTACGCGTATGCCCCATGAAATCCCGGCAGCTATCAGATCGCGTTGCCTTGAAGTTTTTTTTCGCCCCCTGCTGCCTGATGAAATAGGCATAATTGTGGCTAACGCCGCTCGCAAGATCAATATAACGATCGCTACGGACGCGATAGAAGTTGTTAAACAGTATGCGACTAACGGTCGTGAGGCGGTAAATATGGTACAGCTGGCTGCAGGATTAGCCCTAACAGATAAACGCCAGGAGATTAGCCGCGAAGATATGGAATGGGTGGTGAGCTGCGGGCAATATACACCCCGGATGGAGAGCCGGGTTGCTTCTGAACCGCAAGTCGGAGTAGTTAATGCTCTGGCAGTTTGTGGTCCCAGCCAGGGTTTGCTGGTGGAGCTGGAGGCACATGTTCATTTCCGGGGCCGACAGCAGGGGCAATTTACCGTGACCGGAGTGGTCGAGGAAGAAGAAAGCGGCAGCTTTGACGGTCGTCGCATACGCCGTAAAAGTATGGCTCGCAATGCAGTGGATAATGTGCAAACAGTTTTAAGTAGGCTTCTCAGAGTAGACCTACGTGATTATGATGTCCATTTAAACTTCCCTGGGGGCGTACCGGTTGACGGGCCGTCGGCGGGGGTTAGTATGCTAACAGCTATTTACTCAGCCTTCACGTCCATGCCGGTGCATAACCTGGTTGCTATGACCGGAGAAGTATCTATCCGCGGCAAGGTAAGACCGGTAGGCGGGGTGGTAGCCAAAGTAGAGGCAGCCCGGCTGGCCGGTGCCAAAAAAGTGATTATTCCTAAAGACAATTGGCAGGAGATCTTTCGTACCCTGCCAGACATCCAGGTAATACCGGTACAGACGGTGGAGCAGGTACTGGAGCAAGCTCTTTTATCCGGGGAGAAAGAGGCAAACAGTGATTTTAGTACTGTTTGTCCGCAGGTTCTAAGTGCCTCATCGGCTAGCGGACGCCCCTTCAGCTGTTAAAAGTATTGCGCCACCGCAGATTATAACGTAGAATATTATGTGCAGCAATAGTTTTTTCTGCATTAAAGTGCCCTGGTAAGTTGTAAAATTAAATGCCGCACATATAAAAATAGAGACTCATGGCAAAACCTCTGATATGTTAAAGGTGAGTAAACCACAACATAAAGGAGGCCATGCCCATGAGTCAATCCCATTGTACCA